>CAMWHN010000012.1 GCA_947174085.1 uncultured Ruminococcus sp. | reverse complement strand
GAAGAAAGGTAATAAAATTCTTACAATCATACAGAAATTGCTCCAGGCCTTCATATTCCGGAGAAGCAAAGATTTCAGCTTCCATTTGAACCGTTTTTTCCGTAGTACCATTCGCCATATACTGTTTCACGGCAATGACATCTTCCTTTACATAATATTGATTTTTTATTTTTTCCAGTTGAGCAATCAGTTTCTGTAGCTCTAAGTCAGCCTGTTTGTATAAACTATTTAAATAGTAATAAGCGAGCAATTGATAATAATTTACTGATTTAAATACTGATTTCATCATTCTGCTGAACATACTTCTTTTCCAGTTTTCCTCAAAAAAATGATTCTTGTTTTGCATGATTTCATCATAAAACAGTCTTGAATTTTCTGACATCTTCTCTTCCTTACTACTTCTCATCAAATCAATAATATACGCAATGTATTTCTGTGCATCGACTTTCGGAACTCCTCCAGTCAGAATATCATAAATTTTATCTTCCTTCCACAAATCAGAATCATGATCATAATGTGTTGTTATCCAGTTTTCTTCATCCTGAATATCCTGACCGCTTGTCAGGGCGTCATAAAATTCTTTCATATGCATGGGAATTTCTTTCATCTCATCCACCTGTGTCAAACACTTCAGAAAACCGATGCAGGAATTTAAAACAGATATATTTTGATTTGACTGTGCTTTCAGCATCAGTTCAGATTTTCCTCCTGTCCTAAAAGCTAGCTGTTCGATAAAAAATATCTGTCGATAAATCTGCTCTATCATTGTGTGATATTGTATCACATCCTCTGAAAGAAAATCCGTTTTTTTCTTTAAAGACTGCATGACTTTCTTTAACCTGAATTTCTTTTGAATCTCTCTGCGGACTTCATTCAGGTCAGTCTCTTCCCTATCCTGCATCTGACCAAGAAAAATCTCTGTGCAGGCAAATGCTTTCTCACGCTCACTTTCATTTTTATCGCCAAATTTCGCATAATCCAACGCAAGCAGCATGATAAAATATCGTCTGATTCTATCCTCAAATTCTGGAATCTCCTTCTTCAGATACTCTTTCCGGCTGTCTCTATACTCTTCAGGGTAAAGATGATACCTGCACCGCTCCATAATATGACCGCAAATTGTCCTGTTCGGAGTCAGGTTTCCTTCACTTTTCAGATATGTGCTGACCATAGTATCCTTCACTAATTGAAGATAATGTTCTGACTGCTCATTTAGACAAACCTTTTTACTGACATCGCCGAAAAGCCAGATACATAATTCCCTGACGATTGATTTCGTTTTCATGATTTTCTATCCTTTCAAGTAAAAACTCAATACAGATATAGTCATTATAACATAACTCTGCTGATATTGCAAGCTATTCTGACAAATTTCAAGTTTTATCATGAACAGAATTAGAAAAAACAGACTCATTGATGATTTTTTGTTCCGTGCTATTGAAATTGTCATCGGGACATGGTATATTGAAATTAGGCACAGCTCCACTGTGCAAATATTTTAACTTTCAAGGAGGACTCTATCATGAGTGGTTTCGATTTTGAGGAGGTATATTTCAATGGGATGCCTAATCCTTTAGCAGATATGCATGCTTCCATTCAGGCACCTCAAAATTTCAATGCTCCCCAAATGCTGACAAATAATCCATATCAGCCCCCATCAGTAGACATGAATACCTACAATCAGGCAGTTCAAGCCGCAAATGACTCTCAGATGCAGGCGAACAATCTCTATCAGCAGAATCTTGCCTTAAATCAGGTGATTATGAATCTTCAGGCACAAATTGGCAATCTGAAATCGCAGAAAGAACAAATGCAGACCTGTTTCGTTACAGATGAATACGGTCTCAATTCCGCCATAAAAAGCAGCCACAAACGGATCGCTATCTGTTATAATTTCATTCTCAAAAAAGAATGTATGTTTATTCAGAACGGTTCACAATTTGATGTCTTTCTTCTGATTCATTACCAACCCTGCTCTAATTCATCTACCAATGAACAGAATGCTCCTGTCTGCAAAGCCTATGTTCCAATTGAAGCTCTCCAGCAGCAGAAGCTTCTTCCCTATTTCAAAGACCTGATTCTGATGTCTGCCTGCCCTAAGACACTTGCTAATCAGTATCTTTATCATGCCATCCAGACAACGATGATGTCCAAGCCCCCACTGATTATCCATGATTTCCCTGGTTTCTACTGGGATGAGAAGACTGGACTTTCTTTTATTACGGTGCAGTCCTATCCGATAGAAGAAAACGATCTGATGAAACTGCTCCCGAAGAATCTGCTCAACAAACAGTTCCCACTCCCGGATGTTACCAAAGATGAGGCTTTTAAAGCACTCCGGCTGATAGATTCAGACGGCAAACCGATTTTTTTGTGTCAGCTGCTTTTGCTTCATGCTTACAGACTTGCTGGTCTTATGGCAAGTATCTTTGCAGAGTTTGGGCTTGTATTCAATCAGATGCTGATTCTACAAAAAGAAAACTGCCGCAGCCTTCCGGCTGTTGCTGCCAGATTCCTCAAAACTTATCACCGGGATGTCCCTGGCTGTCTTTCATTCAATTCTTCCAAACATGAGATTGACTCTGCTTTTGCTTATGCCAAAGATGAAACAATTCTTATTGCAGAAACCTCCATCGCTGACAACGAAAAGAAACGAATCGAAAAGCTGGATATCATCTATCAGAATTTTATCCGCTCAGTTTCAGAACCGAACAAGAATCCCTACAATGTCGCACTCTGTTCCAATGCAGCAGCTTATCACCTGCCGGATGACAGCTACTGGACGCTCACACTGGATGACCTTTTATGTGATGAAAAAACAGCTGAGTTCCTTTCCGCTGGAAACACTACAATAGATTCCTATATCATCCATCATCTTCTGGCAAACTATCAGGATGATAAGGCACTTCTTCAACAGATAGTCTCTATGGCAAAACAATCTATCCCCTCTTATATGACGGATAACGATGCTGTCACCTATACGATTCTCAGCACAACAGTCGGATTTATGCTCACAACAATTGGAGGTACAGCAGACTGTTTTGAAATGATGCTTCATTCCCTTGGTGAATGTTTCAGGAAAAATAAGAAATCACAGACCAGTTCTCCAAATGCTGTCCTGAATGAATTTACTTCCCTCCTGAACAAACTGATTGCAAAGGGCATTCACATTGTGGAACTTGATTCTTCCATGAATTTTGAACCTGACACAAATACCATCATCAAAAAGAACAATACATTCTCCATGGAGATACAGACCATCAGTAATCTCTTTCTTCCGGAAATGACAACTACTCAGAGCGAGACGCAGATCATCAAAGCTCTGAAAGAACAGGAGCTTCTGAAAGCCAATAAGAAGAATCAGCGCACAATCACGGTATATGATTCTTCCGGAACTCCCAATATATTAAATCTCTATAGTTTTTACTATATCAAGGATGACATTCGCCTACTGACGGATAACAACACTGAAATCGTGGAAAATCTCCGCAATCAGGATTTCCTTTTCAGTGAAGAACCTACAGAAAATTTCCGACATCTGCTCCGGCTTTCAGACGGAAGAGTTTCCGGAAAAAATCAATCGCCTGGTCAGAAAGAAAACAATCACAGCTTTACTACGGGGAAATCCGGAAGAGGTAAAACGGTATTTATGAGCAATCAGCTTTACGAATCCTTTTCTCTGGGGCATCGCTGTGTGGTAATTGATATGAGCGATTCCTTTAGCGAATCAGAACTGAGCAAGCATCTTTCAGAAGAAATTGTTACTCAGCACGTCAGTTATTATCATATGGAACAAGATGGAATTCCTGTCAATCTGTTTGACACAAGAAACTGCACAACCAGGACAGAATTACGCAATCTTCTCAAATTTGTGATTGCTTCCCCCATTACTGACCTCACTCTCAAACAAAAACGAATTTTAAGCAATACTCTCTCCAAACTTATTCCTGATGATTTTTCTGCATATCATTTTGATTATATGCCGATTCTGAATGATCTGGAAGAATACAAAGATACTGCTGCACAGAATCTGTTTGAGAAACTGATTGATCTGTTTGATAGTCTTGAATCAGACTGCCTGCCCCAGACCGGCTGGGGAGAGCTCTTTCAGGATTCAAAAGAAATCATTGTTATTTCGATGAAAAATTTCTTTGGAAAATCAAGCAGCAGTCAGATAGCCGATATGCTGCTCGCTTCCCTAATGTACTATCAGATGGAGCATCAGAATAAATATCTTGATATCTATATCGATGAAATCCAGTCCATGAATACTTCTAATGGCAGTCCGATTGACAGTATTATGAGGGAAAGCCGTAAATATCAGGCAGCATTATTCGCCGCAACACAGAACTTTATTTCCAAAGGTTCCGGCTGCCTTACGCCTCTTTTACAGGCAGATACACTGATTTTCTTTGAACCAACCGACAGTTCCAGAGAAGATGCAGCCAGAACACTCCGGGTCAGTCCGGAAAAATTACAGTTCATGAAGCCGGGCAGATGTTATATCAAAAGCAGTATGTACAACAAGCAGACAGGTCATAATGAACCAATTGTGATTTATGGCAATGTCTATCTGAGTTTTGACAATTTTAAATAATCCCCTTGTCCGCTTTGGTGTAATACCGGAGCGGATTTCTTGTCAATATCGGAATTTTCAATTGTATATTATTGAGGTGCTATGGTAAGCTCTGCCAATAATTTTGGCAGGAGCATAGGTACCTAGTAAATCCGCAGGAAAGGAGGAAAAAGCCATGTTTGACAATCAGCGTTATCTGACAAAAGGTGTGAATGAAACTATTCCGTTTGAACTTCAGATGTTTATGTGGAACTGTATCGATCGACTGCCAGAAGACAATCGGGATTACTTTCATGTTTTTGAGCTGAATGATATCGGAAGTATGCAACATATCGTTCACAAATCTGAGCAGCCGGAGTACAAAATGAATTACTTCATTCCGACACTGAAAGCTGTCACGGCAAAGGTCTATGTGATTGACAGCGAAGAATACTCGACCATGCTGCTTGCGGAAGAGTATTGAATCAACCGAATATCCGAATAAACAAGCCCCTGCCGTCATTGGCAGGGGCAATTTTTATGTCCAGAGGAGGTATTAATAATGGACGAAGAAGATGTAAGAATCTGCGACTGCTGCGGATGTGCTATCGAAGATGATAATTATTCGTGGGTCGGCGATGATATTGTATGTGAAGATTGCAGAAGAAGCGAATGTGGATATTGTCAGGATTGCGATGAGCTGATCTACGACAGCCAGGCAATTACAGAAGACGGGCACTACGTCTGCCGGACATGTTACGAAAATGATTATTATCACTGCGAACACTGTGGTATTCTGCTGCATCGTGATGATATCTATACTTATCGTGACATGGATTTCTGCTATGACTGCTATACCCGCAAGAATCATACGATCCGTGAGTACGCCTATAAGCCTGAGCCTGTCTTTTACGGGAAAGGCGACCTGTTTCTGGGAGTAGAGCTGGAAGTTGACGAAGGCGGTTATGATGATAACAAAGCTCTTGAAATCGTGGAAGAGGCAAACTATGACGATGAGCATGTCTACATCAAAAGCGACGGGAGTCTTGAAGAGGGCTTTGAAATCGTCACTCACCCGATGACACTGGAATATCACATGAACGACTTCTGCTGGGAGGATGTACTCAGAAAAGCTGTACAACTCGGCTATCGTTCACATCAGACTACAACATGTGGTCTGCACATCCATGTCAACAGAAGTTATTTTGGAGATACTGAGCATTCTCAGGATTTGTCAATTTCCAGAATTCTGTGTTTTGTGGAAACGCACTGGAATGAACTGGTAAAGTTTTCCAGAAGAAACAAGTACAGCCTTCGCCGTTGGGCTGACCGCTACGGATATGAATCAGACTCACAAAAGCTGCTGAACAAAGCCAAATGCAACCACAGCAGATATAGTGCGGTGAATCTCTGCAACCGTCATACCATCGAATTCCGGCTGTTCCGTGGTACGCTGAATCTGGAAACGCTCTATGCTACGCTTCAGCTGGTGGACAGAATCTGCTTTCTTGCCTACAACCTGACTGAAAGTGAACTGGGGAGCTTTTCATGGTCTGATTTTGTCAGCACAATCAAAGATACTGAGCTGATTAACTACCTGAAACGTAGACAGCTCTATGTAAATGATGCTGTCGAAACCGAAGAAGATTTATAAGCCAACAACCCTGCTGGAGATCTGGCAGGGTAACTATATTCCGAAGGGAGAATTTTCAATGGAAGAAGAAAGAATCACTTGTGCCTGCTGTGGAGAGTCAATTCTGAATGACTACTATTCCTGTGTGGGCGATGACCCCGTATGCAGCGAATGCGAGGAGAATGAATGCTCCACATGCGAATGCTGCGGTGATCTGATCTATAACAGCGATGTTTACGGACAGGATTATGACCACTGTCTTTGTGAATCCTGCATCCATGAATATTACGTTCATTGTGATGAATGCGATGATCTGATCCACAGAGACGATGTTTACGAGTACGATGACAGCTATTATTGCAGCCAGTGCTATCACGAGAAGACTCATGTCATCCGTCAGTACTCATATAAGCCGGAGCCGATTTTCTATGGCAAGGGCAAGCGGTTTCTGGGAGTTGAACTGGAAATCGACAGAGGCGGTAAAGACTCGGATAATGCCTGGGAGATTCTTGATATCGCAAATGACAACAAAAAGCACATTTACATCAAGTCAGACAGCAGCATCGATGACGGAATGGAGATTGTCACCCATCCGATGACTCTGGAATATCATCTGAACAGTCTCAACTGGGAGGAAATTCTGAGAGCTGCTGTCCGTATGGGCTACCGCTCACATCAGACATCCACCTGTGGACTCCATGTACATGTCAGCCGTGACAGCCTGGGTGAAGATGAAACAGAACAGGATGAGACAATCTCCAGAATCCTGTATTTCGTAGAACATCACTGGCTGGAACTGGTCAAGTTCAGCCGCCGTACAGAAAATTCGCTGAACCGCTGGGCTGCCCGATTTGGCTATGAACCCACACCGAAGGCAATTCTGGACAAGGCGAAAAGCTATTACGGCAGATATTATGCCATCAATCTGTGCAATCGCCATACCATCGAATTTCGGCTGTTCCGTGGTACACTGAAGCTGAACACGCTGTATGCAACCTTGCAACTAGTGGATAAAATCTGTGAAACAGCTATGGCTCTGGATGATGATGATTTACAGGCTCTTTCCTGGTCTGAATTTGTCAGCAGAATCACGGAACCACAGCTGATTCAGTATCTGAAAGAAAGACGACTGTATATTAACGAAGAAATCAATGACGAGGAGGATATCTAATTATGTGTGCATTATTCGGATTTTTAGACTGCGGGAAAAGAATCCCGCTCAAAGCTTTACAGAAACTCGTACAGGCTCTTGCCAACGCATCTGAGGTCAGAGGCGACCACGCAAGTGGAATCTCTTACATGAAAGGAGACCGGCTGACCATCTACAAACGCCCCAGACCCGCCCATAAGATGAAGTTCAAGCTACCCAAAGATACATCAGCAGTCATGGGTCACACTCGTTACACAACACAGGGCAGTCAGGAATTCAATCAGAACAACCATCCGTTCAGAGGACATGCCGATAAGGAATTCGCTCTTGCCCATAATGGTGTACTGAGCAATGACCTGGAACTCCGCAAAATCAAGCAGCTCCCCGAAACAAATATTGAAACTGACAGCTATATCGCTGTTCAGCTGATTGAAGCCAAGAAAGCTCTGAATTTCGACACGCTTCGCAGCATGGCTGAGGATGTCAGAGGAAACTTCACCTTCACGATTCTCGATGAAACAAATACTCTGTGGTTCGTCAAAGGCAATTCTCCGCTGAACCTGATTTACTTTCCAGAGCTGAATCTCTATGTCTATACTTCTACGTCCAGCATCATGGCTACAGCTTTAAAGCACTCTCCTCTCCGCAGTCTGCATTATGAGGTGATTGAGGCGGACGAAGGAGATATTCTCAGAATCACGCCTGACGGTAAACTCACCCGTGACCAGTTCCGTGTCCCATTCGTCATGCCGTCAAGATTCAACTCACGGCTTAAATACTCTCTCAGCGATATTGCCGGGTGGGACAATGAAGAGGATGACTTCGATATGGAGGAAGAAGATGAATTCGACATTATAGACAATGAGGAATACGAATATCTGATTGATCTGTGCAGCTATTTTAATGTCACAAAAAATACGGTTCTCCATCTCCTCCACCTTGGCTATACTTACGACGAAATCGAGGATTACCTGTATTCCTCCGATATGTTCGATGATGGATATGATGAATGCTTCTGTGGTGAAATTTAAACTAGAAATCCAGAAGTAATAAAATAAAATCCACCTAACTATATGATAAAGAATAGAAAGGTGGGTTTCGTATGACCGAAAACAAATTCCCCGAATTCAAAAGTAATGATGAACTGCCGCTGACACTGAATGCAAAGGATGTAGCGGGATATCTGAATATCTCGCTCTCCTGTGCATATCAGGTCATGAACGCAAGAGATTTTCCTGTTTTGAAAATCGGTAAACGCCGCATTGTCACGAAGGAACATTTTCTCGAATGGATTCAGAATGCCAGCGGAGAAATTCTTTAATTTTTTGGAGGTGTTTTTTATGGCTAAGAAAGGCAATAATGAAGGTTCTATCCGCAGACGTTCCAACGGTACATGGGAGGGACGTTACACAGACGGTGTGAACGAAGAAGGAAAGCAGATTCAGCGTTCTGTCTACGGCAAGACCAAGAAGGAAGTCGCTGATAAACTACATACGATTTTTTATCAGAAACAGCAGGGTGTTTACGTTACCCCAACAAAGGTGCTGGTAAAGGACTGGCTCATTGAATGGCTACATAACTATGCTCACATCATGGTCAGACCGTCTACTTATATCAGTTATGAGGGATATATCTACAATCATATTATCCCGATGATTGACGATTTACCGATACAGAAGCTGACTCCGCCGATTGTGCAGAATTTTTACAACGACAGATACCTGAACGGCAGAACAGATGGAAAAGGCGGACTGAGTTCCAAGACTCTGAGAAATATGCACAATATGTTTCATCAGGCTATGGAGCAGGCAAAAATCAACGGGCTGATCATGCAGAATCCCACAGACAATGCCATCATTCCGAAATCACAGAAGAAAGAAATGCGTGTACTTTCTGTACAGGAGCAGTTTCAACTGTTAAACGTGATTCATCTGCACCGACTTGGATTTGCAATCAAATTTGATTTAGCAACAGGGTTGAGAATCGGTGAACTCTGTGCTCTGAAATGGACTGATCTGAACTATCAGAAGAAGACTGTCAAAATCAGCAGAACGCTTCAGCGTATCAAGACCAATCAGTTGGAGCGTGAAGAGCTGGACGGCTCTGAAAATATGACCATGGTTGTTGAGGGGGATGTCAAGACCAGCAGCGGTTTCCGTGAAATTCCGATTCCGGATAAAATCTGGATGGAACTGATGCAGCACCAGCAGCTCCAGCAACAGGAATATATGACCTATGGCATTCCAATTCTGGCGGATGGCTATATATTTGCAATGCCCTTCGGGACTTGTGTTGAACCCAGCACCATGCGTGACGCTCTGAACTATCTCCTTGCTACTGCGGGAATTGAACATGCCAATTTTCACAGTCTGCGGCATACATTTGCAACACGGGCTATTGAAGCCGGTATGCCCGTCAAGACTTTAAGCGATATTCTGGGTCATTCTCAGGTGCAGATTACGATGGACTTATACTGTCACAGCTCTATTGACCACATGCGTGATAGCATGAATGCTCTGATGGGAATGTTTTAAGCGATGTGCGGATCTTTATGGCTCCGCACTTTTTTTGCAGGACGAATATCTCTGTATTGCAGTCCGCATTCAGTACAATATCATATTTGATCTGATTCATCATAAAAACTCCTTTCCGGGGGATGTTTTTATGATACATCAGATATTCTCATCTGTCAATCCATGCTTCGTAGAGTGCAGACAAAACAAGATAATTTTAAATTTTCAGATTTCCATTCGCAGGATTATCCAGTATTGTTCCAGTTTCTGAAAAGCGTGAACCATGACAGGCACAGTCCCAGGAATGTTCCTCCAGATTCCATTTCAATGCACATCCAAGATGCGGACAGCGTTTTTCTGAAATCGTAAGCAGGTTCTTTGCCGTCTCAACTCCGTTGAGGAAAAGCTGTGATCTGAGAATCGTTCGAGATGGACTGAAAATATCTGCAAACGCATTCTGCCTGTTCAGTACCCTGTCACACAGAAGCATTGCAGATACCATTGCGCCAGTGATTCCCCATTTATTGAACCCTGATGCAACATACAGATTCGGTGTATTTTTAGAATATTCTCCGATATACGGCATATTGTCAAGGCTCATGCAGTCCTGTGCTGCCCAGAAATATTTCTCCTGTGCATGAGGATAATACTTTTTTGCAAAATTTCTCAGTTCTGTCCAGCTTCCGCCATATTTTCCCGTTCTGTGACCGCCTCCGCCAATCAGAAGAAGATTTTCATGATTCCGGAAAGACATGCCTTTGTGATCTTCATCCACATACATACCGTGTACATCCTGTGCATGTTCAAGAGCCAGCACATAAGAGCGATGCTGATACAGTTTCAGAAAATAACTGCCGTGTTTATTCAGAAACGGAAAATGTGTGGCGATGATGATCTTATCTGCATGGATTCTTGCCTTATCCGTAACGGCAGTATTTTTACACAGCTCACGGACAAACGTATTTTCATAGATATGCAGTTTTCCGGCGATTGCTGAAATAAATTTTAGTGGGTGAAACTGTGCCTGGTCTGGAAATTTCACAGCTCCGGCAACAGCAAACGGCAGTGGTAATTTCTCGCAGAACTGCACCGGACAGCCGATTTTCTGCAAGACGTTTATTTCGTTTTCCAATTTATGTCTGTCATCAATAGAATACACATAATTATCCTGATACTCGAAATCACAATTGATATTCTGACATAGTTCCATATACTTCCTGAATGCTTTCTGATTGACAGACAGATATTTCTGTGCTGTTTCTATTCCATAATTTTTTACGATCTTTTGATAAATCAGACCATGCTGACAGGTAATTTTTGCCGTAGTATTCTGTGTTGTTCCCGAACAAATTTTTTCCTTTTCGAGGAGAAGATAATTCACACCAGCCTGATGCAGAAAATATGCTGTCAGAATTCCTGCTATTCCGCCGCCAATCACGAGTACATCTGCATGAATTTCACCATTCAGTTCCGGAAATGTTGGAAGTATCGTAGTTTCCTGCCATACTGATTTCATAAGTCCTCCTGTATTCGTAACGCCATCTGAGCAGTCTCAAATGGCGTTTGATTGAATCAATATTATCTTTCAAATGGTTTTGTATGCCATACTTTCTGTGATGGTGCCTCTGTTCCTGTAATAATCGGATTTACTTTCTTTTTTCCATGCTTTGCTTTACCTTGAATCTCCGGTACAGGCGATACATGATTATGCGGTTGTATATGTGTATCTTCCGGACGTTTCATTCCCTGTTTTGCCATGTTTCTCACCTCGAAGCTAGTATATGCCATGCGCATCTGTTTATACACGAATTATTTATTTCAGACTGTGCCATACTACAAACAGGAGGGGTATTATGGCAAACGATTATTTTCATGGCTGGTATTTCAAGTGCATGACCTCGAACAAATCCATTGCGATGATTCCGGCACTGCACAGATGTAACGGTAGAGAAACCGCTTCACTGCAAATTATCACAGATGATGCGGCATACAATATTCCCATTCACAATCTGGAATTTCAGGAGTCGCCACTGTTCGTCAGAATTGGCAACAGTATCTTCTGTGAAAAAGGCATCCGACTGCACATTCACACGAAACAAATTCATGCAGAAGGAATACTTCGGTTCAAAGAACTGACATCAATCCGCTATGACATTATGGGACCATTTCAGTTTGTCCCATTCATGCAGTGCAGGCATCGTGTATACAGTATGCGGCACAGAATTGACGGCATTCTTACAGTCAATGAACAACAGTATATTTTCCGAAATGGAATCGGTTATCTTGAAGGCGATCGTGGATATTCGTTTCCGAGTCAATATCTTTGGACACAGTGTATCTTTCCGAACGGTTCGCTTATGTTGTCTGTTGCAGATATTCCGCTGATGGGACTGCATTTTTATGGTGTGATCGGTATTGTGATCATTGACGGTCAGGAACACCGGATTGCCACTTATCTGGGGGCAAAACCTGACTATATTCATCAGAATACTGTCGTGATAAAGCAGGGTGATTACTGCCTGACTGCAAAAATGATTCAGAAACATGCAAAGCCACTGAATGCCCCTGAACATGGAAAAATGAACCGCATGATTCACGAAAGTTTATCCTGCAGGGCATTCTATCGGTTTGAGCATCAAGGGAGAATCTTATGTGAATTTGTCAGCGACAGGGCAAGCTGTGAATTTGAGTTTTAAAGTATATCACTAAATGAAGCTGTGATTTTAGAGGTCAATGGAGATAGCTTTGTACGGCTGTCTCCATAATTGATTATCCTATCAGTTCATTTGTCGGCGGAAAGCATTGATGATCCCTGCAAATATAGAAAGTGGTTTTATCATTGATACAAGGATATGCTTTACTTTCTGATACGATAGTAATTGTACTGAAAAACGGAAGTTGATTTTTCAGTGCGAATAAATCATCATCATGTTTCAGGACAATCGTAATATGCTGAGGCGGATTTTCATAGAGAAGTACTGACAATAAAAACAGACTATATCCAGCCGGATCATGCTGTGCCTGTGCTGACATAAATGTGATCTGTTTTTCTGCAAGTTCCCTGTACTTTTCCTGTTCTGTGATCTGATACAACCTTACCAGATCATACGCCATGACGGAATTACCGCTTGGAATCGCACCATCCGTTGTTTCTTTGGGATCAAAAAACAGTGCATGATGATCAGGTTCACACAGATAAAAGCCATTGTTCTGATGATCAGCAAATTTCCTGATAGTTTCTGTACATAATTTTTCCGCAGTGTCCAGATAATCGCTGTTCAGTGTAGCATGATACAGTTCCAGCAGAGCGGCGAGATAAAAAGCATAATCATCCAGAAAAGCCTTTTCAGAGTGCTGTCCGTTACACCAGCAGTGACAGAGCTGATTCTTATCACACAAATGCATTTCAATAAACTTTTGTGCTTTCTTGGCTGTTTCAAGATAACTCTTCTGATGAGATACTCTGAACAGCATCGAAAATGCAATGATCATCAATGCATTCCAGGAAAGCAGAATTTTATTATCCAGATGAAGAACTGCACGTTTCTTTCTATAATCATACAGCAGTTTCAATTCCCTGTCAAACGAATGATGCAGATGATTGCTTTTCAGAAGATTCAGAATATTCTTTCCTTCAAAATTGCCGTCCGGAGTAATATCGAAACATTCTGCAAATTTTCTGCCCTGTTCTTTTCCCAGAATATTTAGAATTTCATCGTAATCAAACGTATAGAATTTCCCTTCTGTACCTTCACTGTCCGCATCCTGTGCAGAATAAAATCCACCCTCCGGCGAAGTCATTTCGCTTAGAATATACTCTGCTGTTTTTTCAGCAGTATCGAGGTATATCGAATGATTTGTCATGTTGTAAGCGGCTGTATAAGCCATGATTAGCAGTGCATTATCATAGAGCATTTTCTCGAAATGCGGTACAAGAAAATATCTGTCTGTCGAATATCTGGAAAACCCATATCCGATCTGATCGAAAATACCGCCTTTCCGCATTTGAAGCAGTGTTGTTTCCGTTATCTGTAATATATTGCTGTCTTTGTTCTGTTTTGCATACAGCAGAAGAAACAGCAGATTGTGAGCTGCCGGAAATTTCGGAGCAGAACCAAATCCGCCATACACTTTCTCAAAGCTTCCAGAAAACTGTTTTATTGCATCCTCAATCAGATTTCTTTTTTCATCAGCAGTTTGGGATAAATTTTCTTCCTGCTTCACCAGAGTGGTGATAAAATCAGCAGATTTTAAAAGCTGATTCCGGTGTGTATTCCATTTTTGAGAAATTTCATGCAGCAATTCCAGAAATCCGGGCATACCATATCTTGAATGCACAGGAAAATACGTTCCTGCGAAAAACGGCTTTTTCTCCCATGTCATAAAAATACTCATAGGCCATCCGCCATTACCACCGGTCATTGCCTGACAAACGGACATATATACACTGTCAATATCGGGACGTTCTTCTCTGTCTACCTTGATGCTGATAAAATGCTGATTCAGGATTTCAGCGATTCCCTGAGGTTCAAAACTTTCATGTGCCATCAATTCAATAAGGGTACGGTAAGGGTATTTCCGTTACCTATCCGTTGTACAAATAAAATCAACGCCTGTATTTTTGTCTAAATACAGGCGTTTTTGTGGTTGCGGGAGCTGGATTTGAACCAACGACCTTCGGGTTATGAGGGATTTACAGGGGAATTTTTAGCATTTCTCAGCTTACCTATTGTATTCGATTATAGCTATATTACGTCATTTCTTTATTTTTGACATTCGTCAGCCTATGCACCATGAGCAAGTTTTTTGGGGTACAAATTGGGGTCAAGTAAAAGGTTCTTCCAAAAAGTAGTCTATAGGTAGTAAGGAAGAACCATTATCAACTTTATATTATTGTAGAAATATTCTAAAAATTATTTTTAATTAGTTATTTTACAAAGAGCATTAATATACTCAGAAAATTCATTCATAATATTTTCTGCTTCATTCTTAGAATAATATGAATTTATAAGAATTGCATATATCTCATCATTAAAAACATTTCTTTTCTCATAACATTTAACAAATGTAGCATTATTACTTATATCATTAATAATTTGAGTGCAATGTACCTGCTCAAAACTTTGCTGTTCTTCTGCTACATCTTGTAATCGACGAGATATATCTGTTCCATAGCAAATAATTTCAAATACTCTTTCATTCGCTTTAAGGAAACGGGCAATCAAGCACTTGCACAATGGCACATTCATATAAGTAAAATTTAATGTTTTCTGTGGCATTTTATAGAATTCTAAATTGATTTCTTGTTCCGTAGAAGCAAAGTTGATATAATTTTCGTTTTCAAAACTATTTGCCATTTTTAATATTTTCAGACAAGATTCATAAAGTTCTTTATTCATATGAACTTTAAGCAAATCATTTTGTATTTCAATAATGCACTGTTGAAATTCCTTAATCAATGGAAAAATTTCAAAATATTCCTCTTGATTTTTTAAAAATTCAATTTCTTCTGATTTCCAATCATTAAACGATGTTAATAATTCATCTCTATTTGAAAGAATAAAACATTGTCTTTCACCATTATTTCCAAGTGATTTTTGAATTGTTGATATAATACCATAGCAATGTTGGTCATAATTACGCAAACGATACATAATTCTATACGCCATATGATTGTCAAATTGTTTTGCTGTAGCAGCCTTAAACATTTTCAGTTCATCTGAATCTTTTCCAAATGTTCTGGTAATATGTGTTTGCCAATTATCTGTAAATTTTTTGAATGCAGATAAATATGCTGATAGTTTATAATTAATTGATATATCTTCATTTAAATTTTGTTCATCACTGGCAATAATATCATATAATGACATTAGTTCATTATAAGCATTTTTAATAATATTGATTCTTTTTTTGTCAACTTCAAGATTCGACATTTTTTTAATGTGAGGCAATATATCTTGATAATCTTCTTCGGATATTTGTTTTAATATACCTATACTTTTTTCTGAAAGTTCAACAAAATATCTATACATATTTACTACTACTTTCCTGATTTTCTGCGATTACAGTCTTTACAAAGCATCTGACAGTTATCAGATATTGTCTTTGCACCTGAATGCCAAGGTGTAATATGTTCACCTTCCATTTGCTCATACTCAAAGTGTTTATTATAAGTCGAACAAATGCCATTCTGACGTTCGTATACTTCACGTTTCTGAATATTCGTGAATGCTCGGATATTCAGATGTTTTTCCTGACTTAGATATATGTAAATTACTGTTTCCTGCCATTAACTCAAAATTATGTTTAATTATCTTTTTAATTTTAATTATTATATTTTTTCAATTATACCATAGATTGGGGGCAAGCAAAAATATTATTTATGCTGTTATTTGAACAGCATTATTTTTTATATTCTCAATAGTTTGCATGATAGCTGTCCGTATCTGAACATCAAACATTTTTATGAAGCCATAAGGTTTATCAAAAGGAGGTTTCATAAGTATTTTTATATCTTCAATATAGCCATTATTTTCAATATACAGTATAATTTTGTGAATAAAAGCTATCTGCTGTTGATTAAGAGAACTGTCATTAATAAACTCAGAAAATGCAGACATAGCACTATCACGGTCAAGTCTTGCAATTTTTCTTACAAGCAAACCGAATGGAGTATTCCCGTATTCACGTTTATAGTCTTCAAAATCGCCAAGCTCCTGAGTAAGTATTCTTTCAAGTTCCTTATAATCAGACTGTAGAAGCGGAAGATTATGATTTAGCTTATAAATTGCAGGATTGTTCTTATGTTCTTCAATGTAACGATTAACTTTTTGATGATAGTCTTCAAAATCATACGCATTGTCAAGTATCTTTCCCTCTTTACTGTCAATCACAGTATCAGATAAATCAGTAAAAATTTTATGTACATCATCTTTATCAATAAGAAACTGTATAATGTCACGCAGCTCTGATCTTACCTTTTCAAGTGTCAGTATACTGATATTTTCCAAGAAATCATCAGTCTGAATATCTTTGATAAGTTTAATTTTCTGCTGTACTTGCGGAATAGTAGACTTCTTTTCAAGAAGCACGGCAATATTACAAAGTTGTTTTTTCATATATTTCATATTTGATAACTTCTCCATATCAGCAAGCATGATACCATACATAAAATTATCAAAACGCTTTGCAGATTCGTCCACATCATCAGAAGTTATCAGTGGAGCAATATGTTTTGTAAGTTCGTGTTTATCTGTTTCGGACAGCATTATAAAACTTTCTGATTTACTGAATTTTTCAACATACTGCCTTTGAAGTCGTACTGATACCAGATTATATGATAATTCACATATACCATTATAACAAATATTCACCAAAGAATTACGGAAATCCTGATACTCTTTATCAGCAAACGCACTTTCTTGTAAACTTTGTATCAGTTTTATCTGCTTACAGAATATACTTTCAGTCAGGGACTTTATTTCTGCTGTTTCATAACCGTTCTTGTTTTCTCTGAAATACTCAAAATTACCGCAATAATCAAAAATAAGAAAACGGCGTTTGTCCGTATATTCTCCGTCAACAGCATCGATACAATTAAGATTTTTACAAAGTCTTGTACCTCTGCCTATCATCTGCCAGAATTTCGTTTTAGACCGTACTTTCTTAAAAAACACAAGATTCACACATTCAGGAACATCAATGCCCGTGTCCATCATATCAACAGAAACAGCAATAATCGGCATTTTATCAGCTATCTTGAAATCATCAATAATTGTCTGAGCATAACTGTCGTCACAGGTAACACGCTGGGCAAAAGTGCCATTATATTTAGGATAAAGCTTATTGAACCTCTGTATTATAAATTCTGCATGGTCTTTATTCTGAGCAAATATAATAGTCTTGCCAAGCCTGTCACCGCCCTCGACTTTAATTCCACGCTCCATAAGGTCTTGCATAACGGTATCAACCGTATTTTCATTAAAAATAAATTCATTCAGTTTTTCGGATGGAACAAAATCAGGCATATAGCCATCTTCGGTAAAATCTTCCTCATAGCGTTCCTTATCCTCATCTGAAAGCTTATCATAAGTAATACCATTATCAAGAAATTCAGTCTTTACCTCATAATTATAGTACGGTACAAGTACATGGTCTGTATATACTGCTGTTTCGTAATCATAGGCATAAGTCGGCATACCGTTCTCAACTTCAAAAAAATCGTATGTATTACGGTCTACATCAGTTTTCGGTGTAGCCGTCAAACCGACCATTATTGCATCAAAATACTCAAATATTGCACGATATTTCTTGAAAATGCTCCTGTGACTTTCATCAATAATTATCAAGTCAAAGTGAGCAGGAGAAAATAACGGAATACCGTCCTTTGTCTTGGTGCTGTCAATAGCGTTCAGTATTGTAGGATAGGTGGAAAATACTATTCTTGAATTTCGGTCATCCTTGTTTTTGCAAAGATTACACAGCGACATATCAGGCAGATACTGCCTGAAATCATCTTTAGCCTGTTTTACAAGTGCGGTTCTGTCAGCAAGAAAAAGTATATTTGTTACATATCCCCCACGGCTCAGAACATCTGTCAGACTTGAAGCCGTTCTGGTCTTGCCTGTACCTGTTGCCATAACAAGCAGAGCCTTGCGGAATCCCTGTTCCACATGGTCACATACTGCACGGATAGCCTCTTTCTGATAATATCTGTCAGTAATTTTATCGTTTATTCTTATGGTATTCAGTTTTTTTCTTGTTTCCCTGCGGTTCATCAGCTTTTCAAGGTCGGATTTTGTAAAAAATCCGCTTACTTTTCTCTGTGGGGAAGTCAAATCGTCCCAGAAGTAAGTTTCAAAGCCGTTTGAAGTGAATATCATAGGTCTTCTGCCAAATTTGCGTTCAAGGCAGTCTACATATAAAACAGCCTGTTTTCTGCCGTGGTTAGGGTCTTTGCCTGTACGTTTTGCTTCAATTACAGCAAGGGGCAGACCGTCACGACCGAAAAGCACATAGTCAGCATAGCCTTTTTGTCCTTGTATACCACACATATCACTGACTTCATATTCTTCCCATACGTCTGAATCATTACCGCCGAATTTCCAACCCATTCGTTTCAGGTCAGCATCAATATAGATTTTTCTTGTCTTAAATTCAGATAAATTATTCTGTGACATCAAATCCCTCCTTTACTATTTTATAGTTAGGAG
>CAMWHN010000011.1 GCA_947174085.1 uncultured Ruminococcus sp. | reverse complement strand
TCCAGAACCAACACCAGAACCATCTTCCGAAGAACAGCCTACTGATAATATAAATGTTACTGTTTGGGGAGATGCTGATTTAGATGGCAGTGTTGCTATTGGTGATGTTGTATTTGTAACAAGAACGGTTTTAGGCAAAGATAATACCATGACTGCACAGGGCGAAAAAAATTGTGATATTGACCAAGATGAAAAGCTTACACCAGCAGACGCTCTGAATGTTATGAAATTAGTTGTAAATTTAATTTCACAGCAAGATTGTCCAGTTAAATAATAAATTAATAATTTATAATTACGAAAGCGACTAGGAATAAACTTAGTCGCTTTTTTACTTAGTATTAATTTTTCTATAATTTTATCCCTGTTTTCCAAAAGAAAACAGGGATTTAAAAAAACAATCTTGTTAGTGTATTTCTTGTACTTGTCAAGAATTTATCTTGGCTCACAAATTAACTTAATTGCTGTGCGGTCTTCACCATCAATCTGAATGCTAGTAAATGCCGGAATGCAAATCAAATCAATGCCAATAGGTGCGAGATAACCTCTTGCAACAGCAATAGATTTAATAGCCTGATTTGCTGCGCCTGCACCAACTGCCTGAATTTCCACGTTCTTGTTTTCACGAATAACACCTGCAATAGCCCCTGCAACAGAGTTAGGAACGGAACGGGAAGAAACTTTTAAAACTTCCATAAATAACCTCCATAGTGTAATAAATTTAAGATAACTATAACGATTGAAAACATATCATTTTCATATCTTAATTTATTATACTACATTTTGAAAGAAAATGCAAGAGTTTTTTGAAATTTTGTGCATTATCGCACAATGATAGGGGTAATTTTAGTACATTTGCCATATTTATTGTCAAAATCTATCAAAACGGCATTCATATAGCAATTACCTTTGGCTTCTTGGTAGCGAATTGGCGTGTGTAAGCGCAATTTATCAATTGCATTTTGTTTATGAATGCCCAAAACAGAATCTTCTACACCTGTCATGCCAGTATCTGTAATATAGCCTGTATGCTGTTCTAAAATACAAGCGTCAGCCGTTTGTACATGTGTATGTGTACCTAAAACTGCCGTGACACGTCCGGCAAGATAAAATCCCATAGCACGTTTTTCAGAAGTCGCTTCTGCATGGAAATCTATAAAAATATTCGGTGTTTGTATTTGCTCCAGTAAATTATCTATTACAACAAATGGATTGTCTAAATTTTCCATAAATAACACACCAGATAAATTAATTACTGCAATTTGACATACGCCCATGTCATAAATTAAAAAACTTTTCCCTGGGCAAGCGTCACCATAATTTGCCGGACGAATAATAAAATTATTCTCATAAAGACTTAATTCATTTCTACGCTGAAAGGCATGATTTCCAGTTGTAATAATATCAGCTCCGGCATTAAAAATCTGCTTGGAAGAATATTTTGTAATACCATTGCCAACAGCAGAATTTTCACCATTTACAACAGTAATATCTACTTGATATAATTTTTTTAATTCCGGCAATTTTTTTTGTAAAAATAAACAGCCTACTTCCCCGACAACATCACCAACAAATAATAATTTCATGAATATTTCTCCTGTTTTTTATTTTGTAATTTTCGCAATTAACTCATCTACAGAAATAGAATCCTTTGTAGAAATTGCAGAAATTTTCTGTTCTTTTAGAATTTCATCTAAACTAGCTTGATGTTCTGATTTATTAACTGGTTTATTAACTGGTTCAGCTTTTGGAATAGATTCCCGAATTGGCACGAGAGCAGTAGGCTCTTGTACACGTTTCATAGATTTATATTTTATAGATACCGTTTCTGAAGAAACTACTTCTATTGGGTCTAATGCCCGAATTGGTTTTTGTTTCTGTACGGGAATTTTTTCTGGTTTTTCCAGTTCTTCTTCGTCATCATCATCTTCATCTTCTTCATCATCTTCTTCATATACATCATCTGTGACAGCATGAACAATAAAAATTGGTATCTGTAAAAATAATCCTATCGTACAGCATAAAATAAATATCACAGGTACAGCTAAAAATCCAACAAATAATAAATTTTTCGTATCAGGGAAATTTTCTGCAATAGACGGCATAAGAAAATCAATCATTATGTCACCTAAGATTAATGCGGATAGTGTTCCGCCAGATGCACCTGCAAAAAAACTATGCAGTCCAGAATCACCATAGTTTTTACTATGAAATAAACTTAAAATTAATAATGCAATTATTAATGAAGGCAGACTTGCCATGCTGTCAAATTGCGGATAATATAAACAACCTCGTTCAGTGCAGATAAATACAACACTAACTGTTTGTAAGACAGAAACTAGTAATAATAAGAAAAACCATAAAATACGGCTATGATTTTTGGCATAGCATTTGACAAATGCACCACCGACAAAACCAGCGATTGGCGCAAGCAATTTACACCATTCGGGCAATAAATATTTTCCGGAAATTATTAACATAGGCTGTAACGTGCTAACGCCAGCGGAAATGGCTAAAAAAGCAAATCTTGCCTGATAGGTTTTTAAATCCCGAAATGCAGCACTTAAAAACGGTGCGGCTAATATTAATGCAAAATACATAGCAATAAATTTAGTTGTGTCTGTTGTGGTAAATTGAGAAAGCGTTTCTAAAATAATATGCGAATCAATTTCTTGGTCAAGCATGACTTTTTGCATAAGCATAGCACATAGACTGCAAATAATATAAATATAGCCTAATCGTAATAAAGGCTTAAACGACCTCCATGAAATATATTTTTCACTTGCCACAAATCCCATACATGCAGATAATAGCATTGCGCCTGACAGACAAAACCATCTCACTGCAATATGTGGGGTACTTTCATAATTAACAGGTTCTTCCAGAAAACCTGTTGCCTGTATATATTGTAAAGCTAATAATAAAATCACACCTAGACATGCGAGTAAATCTGCACAAAGATATCTATTATTTTTTGTTGTATCAGACATAAATTTAATTCTCCTTGTTTTTTATAATTTTATTATAGCATATTTTTTAAAATTCTGCAACTATTTTTAAAAAAAAAGCCTGTCAGAAAACAGGCTTAAATTTTTTCAGGAAACGCAAGCGTAACAGACAAATCAAAATTACTATAGCCTTTTTTGTCTGTCACATCTGCGATAATATTCAGCCAGTCGGGGAGCTGTACAGGCATATTAATATCTGGCAATTCAATTTCTACAGTTGCAAGCTCCTGACTAAAATCATAAATATCTAATTCTAATACTTGTTTTTGATAAGCAATACAATAACGAGTTTTTTGAATTATCTTGTGTGCAGGGTCAGCTTCTTGTAAAAAATTCTGATATTCTGATTCAGAAATTTCAGATTCTAATTCTATGCGCTCACCGAATGCAATTTTTTTCTTTTTGGTATAAGTATATTGCCAATGATGATTCACACCACGTTTCCGGACACGTCTCATAAAACCAGATTTATCTTGTATTAAATAAACTTGTGTAATTGCAGTAGCTTGACAATCTGGTAAATTTTCCAAAAATTTTTTATCCGGACAAGTAATTAAATATTTTCTTTCAATTTCTTTTGGCAAGTCCTGCATCATATTATTTCCTCAAATTTGTTTTGCTTTGGAATTTTTGAGAATCCACAACAAAACGCTTATGCATGCCGTGACCGATTTCACTAATTTCATCATGTGCAGTTACTTTCAAAGTAATTTCACGACCATTTACAGCGATAATTTCCGCTTCTGCTATAACAGTTACACCTTTAGGACTTGGCGCAGTGTGTTCAATATGCAAAGAAGTTCCGACAGTTGTCTCATCTTCTTCTAAAAAAGGCGCAATGGCATTACAAGACGCTTCTTCCATCAGCGCACACATAGCCGGCGTTGCAAATACTTTCAAAGACCCACTGCCAACGGCGATAGCCAATTTATCAGTTGTTACTTTGGTATACACTTCTGCTTTTTGACCAATTGCAACATCTTTCATAATTCAAGTTCTCCTCCTTAATATATAATTATAATAACATGCCCTCTTGCTTTGCTAATCTAATAATTTCCTGTGCCAATTCATAAATACTATCACTGCCATCTTGTGTAATAGGTAAATTTCGTTTTTCTACCTGTTCGGCATAAATATTATGCTTTTTCCAAGAAATACCGCCTTTTTTGAAATTTAATAACATAGGCTGGATTCTATCAAGCGCATTTGCAAATTTAGATTCTGGTGTGATTCTTTCTTCAAATTCGTCCCATAAAGCACAATATTCTGTTTTTTGGTCGTCCGGCAGGAGTGCAAATATTCTATCTCTAGCTTTTTGTTCACGTTCGGCTTTATCCTGATAGCCGATAGTATCATAACAGTAAGTATCACCAGCATCAATTTCTACTACATCATGAATTAATACCATTTTGACAACATGTAAAATATTAATTTCCTGTTTTGCATGTTCAGCGAGAATACAAGCCATCATTGCAAGATGAAAACTATGCTCTGCATCATTTTCAGGTCTATCTTCATGTAATACAAGTGTCTGACGATAAATATTTTTCATTTTATCTAATTCCAGTAAAAAAGCAATTTGCTTAGAAAATCTATCTTGCATTAGCATCACCCCAAAAGATTTAATTTTTGTTTTTCTAATAAAATTCTTTCTACACTTTGATTAATTCTATCTTCAGAAATGCGTCCGGAGTAAACTGCATTTTCTAAAGCCTGTACAGAGGCATTTAAATCCGTAGGAATTAAAATAATATCAACACCGGCTTCTATTGCTAATACAGCAGATTCTTCGGGCGAATAACGTCCAGCAATGGTATTCATTGCAAAAGAATCTGTAATAATAACACCTTGGAAATTTAATTCATTTCTAAGCAAATCCGTGCAAACTGTATAAGATAAACAAGCCGGCATATTGTCACCAATACCAGTGACAATTTGATGACTTACCATAACAAAATCCGCACCGGCATTAATACCAGACTGAAACGGAATAAATTCTTCTGTTCGGAGCTGTTCTAATGTTCTGTCAATATAAACAGCATCATCATAGTGTGCATTACCGTTTTCAGCACCTAACCCCGGGAAATGTTTCAGCGTAGAGGCAACACCTGTACTTTGCAGACCTTGCACCACCCCAGAAACCATATTGCCAGTAATTTCAGGATTATCGCTAAAAATTCTATTTCCTAATTCATTACCGGAATTTAAATTCACATCAGCAACGGGCGCAAAGTCCAGATTAAAACCAAATTGGGAAATATCATAACCGAGCGTTTGCCCAACAGAAAACGCTTCGTTAAAATCATTGCGTTCACCATAAACTGCCATAGGAGATAACGCTGTTGTGCCTAATTTTTTCGCACAGCGAGCTACGAGACCGCCTTCTTCGTCTACGGCAAGAAATAGTCCAATGCCAGATTGTCTTGCATATTGCTGAGAATTAGATAGCATTGTAGTAGTTTGATTCGCATTCACAAGATTATCAGCAAAATAAATCAATCCGGCAACAGGTTGAGAATTTAATGCATTTTGTGTTTGTGATTCTGCAATTGTAACCGTATCTGCACCAGTTAGCAATTCAGGCGTGACAATAAATAACTGATAAATTTTTTCTTCCAGTGTCATCATGTCCATAATTTCCCAAACTGTACCGGATTTAAAAATAATATCTTTCGTCGGTTCTGTCACAGGTTCCGTAATTTCTATAGTATCTATGATAGAATCTGTAGAATATAAATCTATAACAGTTTCTGTAATACTAGTAACTGTTGTTGCTGTAGATGTCGTAGCATTATCAGAATTATTTTTCTGAACAGTAGAAGTTTCAACTGGTAGCTGTTCAGAAATAGTAGTATTGCTAGTACTTGTTTGTGTAATTTGAGAAGTACTAATTGCTGTTGTTATTTTACTAGTAACTGTTGATTCTGTGGGAATTTCAGTCAGTAAATTTAATTCTGATTCTGTAGTTGCAGTGAAAATATTTTCTGTTTCGTCAGTAGTAGCCTGTTCAGAATGTTTTCCACAAGCTGTTATTAAACAACAGAATAATAATAATACACTTAATTTTGCATATTTCATAAATTAATAAGCTTTGCCCCAAAGAACAAGATGTTTTGCAGGTTTTCCGCAACAAACGCAGATATTAGAAATTTGTTTTTGTTCTAATGGAATACATCTTGACCCTGCACCAGTTTTTGCTTTTACTTCGTCTTCACAAGCTTCATCACCGCACCACATTGCTTCAATAAAGCCGTCACCTTTTTCTGTCAGAGCCTGATTAATTTCTTCGATAGTCTGGCATTGATAAGTTTTTTTATTTCTATTTTCAAGCGCAGATTGATATAAACCATCATGTACTTCTTGTAATTTAGACTGTACGCTTTCTATGAGATTATCAAGAGAAACTTTTGTTTTTTCACCATTATGACGAGTTGCAAGAATACATTGATTTTCTGCAATGTCACGAGGGCCAATTTCTACACGAACAGGAACACCTTTCATTTCGTATTCAGCGAATTTCCAACCGGCTGAATTTTCAGAATCATCTAATTTTACACGCAAGCCGTTATTTTTTAATTCCCGATATAATTCAGTTGCTTTTTCAAGTACGCCCTCTTTATGCATAGCCGCCGGAACGATAACAACTTGAATTGGCGCAACTGCCGGAGGAAGTACCAGACCATTATCATCACCATGAGTCATGATAATTGCGCCAATTAGACGAGTTGTCACACCCCAACTTGTTTGATGCGGATATTCCAGTGTATTATTTTTACCAGCAAACTGGATATTAAATGCCTTTGCAAAGCCGTCACCAAAATAATGAGAAGTGCCAGCTTGTAATGCTTTACCGTCATGCATTAATGCTTCAATTGCGTAAGTCGAAACAGCTCCGGCGAATTTATCGCTTTCTGTTTTTTTACCTTGAATGACTGGAATTGCCAGAGCGTCAATGCAAAATCTTGTATAAACATTCAGCATTTTTTCTGTTTCTTCAATGGCTTCTTCGGCAGTAGCATGAATTGTATGTCCTTCTTGCCAAAGAAATTCACGAGAACGCAAAAACGGTCTTGTTGTTTTCTCCCAACGAACGACATTTACCCATTGATTATATAATTTTGGCAAATCTCTGTGTGAATGTACAACTTGAGAATAATGCTCACAGAATAAAGTTTCTGAAGTCGGACGAACGCAAAGACGTTCTTCTAATTTTTCACTTCCGCCATGTGTTACCCAAGCCACTTCCGGCGCAAAGCCTTCGACATGGTCTTTTTCTTTTTGTAATAAAGATTCTGGAATAAGCATCGGCATACAAACATTTTCATGCCCTGTTTCTTTAAACATATTGTCCAGAATTTTCTGGATATTCTCCCAGATTGCATAACCATAAGGTCTGATTACCATACAGCCCTTGACACTGGTATAAGCAATTAATTCTGCTTTTTTGACAATATCCGTATACCATTGTGCAAAATCTTCATTCATAGAAGTAATTGCTTCTACTGCTTTTTTTTCTTTTTTCGCCATTTCTAAAAAATCCTTTCTTGATTAATCATGTTTTTTTCTTGCAGAAACAACAGTTTTTTTCTTGTTTTTATTCATTTCTGTTGATTCTGATTCTGTTTTTTTAGGAGGTAATTCGTAAATTGACCGCACAGAATATAATCTTCTGTCTTCGGGATTTTTGGAATTTTCATGTGTTTTCCTATAGTTAGCAATCCAGTTGTCAACATGTTTTGCAATCCAAGGTGTCAGCACGGCAATTGCAAAAATAACTGCAAAAATTCCCAATGTTTTCAAACCAAACTGAATTATCATGTTTGTATCAACTGTATCATGCATAAAAAACACCTCCGATTTTTAATTATAGCATAATTTTTTCTATTTGTAAATAGCAGTTATTAATTTTTCAGTAACATAAAGTTATCTATGCATAGAAATATCAATCAGCATCATAATCTATACTTGCACTAAGTTCTGTCCAGCCTGTCATGTTATCTTTAAATGTAACATCAATGTACACAATGTGCGAACACCCTAAAAAGCCTTCTTTTACTTGCACATATAGCTGTAAAAAGCTGTTATAGTATTTATCTCTGTAATAAGCAAAACCTGCCCTAAATCCGAACAGCTTTGTTGAATATGAGATATCGCTAGCATTTTTAATAGAATCAAGGCTATCATATGTCTCAGTATTATAATAAGAAATGCCAAGGTCTTTACATTCACTAGAAAGTTCATCAAAAAGCTCCCAAATCCTTTGTTTAAACCTTTCTACAGATACCTCTTCATACTTAGAAAAAGTGACTTTCTTTTCAGGTCTAATTTTTGTTTTTTCGTCAGCCTGTTTGCGTACTAAATTGCTTGTATTGCCGTTCCAGTAATAGACACGGAACGTGTGAACGCCATACTTTTTCATGTAATATTCAGGGTCTTCGTTATTCCAGAATATATATAGCATTCCTTTCTTCGGCACTTTGCTTTCTGAATCAAGAAATGGTGCTAGCTCTTCGCAGTTAATCTGACAGACAAGTGGCAGTTTTATATTAGGGAAAATAGAATATGCCTCACACTCAGGATAATCAACAGACGGCGGAAGGTCAGGAAGTCCGCCGAGTTTCGTTGTTCCTATTGGAATAGTCTTGCATTCTTCTTCATGGAAAACAATAGAAATACTAGTATTAGCTTTCATTTCGTCAAGCATTTTCTGTATTTCTTTTGCATAATATGCTTTGTTATATAGTTCTTCATTCAATATCATACGACTCCTATCCAATAAATATTTATACTTCAAAAATGATGTTTGTTTTTAAACGTACCACAAAGAAATTGATTTGTCAAGAGAACAGCTTCAATTTTTAATTGCTTTGGCATTGGCAAGCATTAATTTAATTCTATTTTCCTGATTCACACGAGTTGCACCGGGGTCATAGTCAATGGCAATAATATTCGCATTGGGATAATATTCTTTAATAGCTCTGCTCATGCCTTTTGCAATAATATGATTTGGCAAACAGCCAAAAGGCTGTGTGCAGATAATATTTTCAGTACCATTTTCTGCTAATGCTCCCATTTCGGCAGGAATCAGCCACCCCTCTCCCATATGGACGCCTAGTCCAATATATCTGCTAACAGATGCAACTAAATGTTCAAAATCATGTGGCGGTGTGAAAACACCATGCTGTTTCATAATTTTAATAATTTCTTTTTGTTTTTCTAAAAATATTTTATAAATCATATGATAGACAGGTGTTGACACTGTTTTTCTGCCATAAAGTTTGGCATCTTGTAATTTATTCACGCAATAATATAAAATAAATTCTAACATAGACGGCACAACAGGTTCACAGCCCTCTGAAATTAAAAAATCTTCTAAATGATTATTTCCCAAAGGCGAATATTTGACATAAATTTCTCCAACAATGCCAACTTTAATTTTAGGAACTTGTGAACGTTCTATTTTGGCAAAATCTTCTAGCATAGCTTTATAATATTTTTTTGTATTAGTATAATTATTAGAGGATAATGCTTTTGAAATGATAGTAATCCATTTGTCAAGACATTTTTTAGAACTATTTTTAATTAATTCATAAGAACGGCATTGATTATATAAAGTCTGCAACATATCGCCATAAATTAGGCTATAAATAGACCTGATAATCATAGGCATTGTCATGTGCCAGCCATTACGAGGATTTTTTTCTAATCCTACGAAATTTAAAGAAATTACAGGTACTTGCGGAAACGTATCTTTTAAAGCCTTTCTTAATAAATGAATATAATTAGATGCTCTGCAACCGCCTCCGGTCTGTGGCAACATGAGGGCAGTTTTATTCGGGTCATATCTGCCACTTTTTAGAGCTTCCATAAATTGTCCGATACAAAGCAAAGCCGGATAACAAGTGTCATTATGCACGTTTTTCAGACCTTCTTCGACAACTTTTTTGGATTCACTCTGTAAAACTTCACAATGATAGCCATAAAATTCAAATACACGGATTAATAATTGAAAATGAATTTCCAGCATAGTCGGAATCAAAATAGTATGTGTTTGTTTCATTTCAGGGGTAAAAATAGGATATTCTTCTTCTGGTAATTCCATAAAAACAGCTCCTTTCTTATTGATTCATAGCGGCAAGTAAACTACGCAAACGAATCTTAGCCGCACCAAGATTTGTAATTTCGTCAATTTTAAGCTGTGTATAGAGTTTTCCGGCAGATTCCAGAATACTTCTGACTTCGTCCGTTGTAATCGCATCAATACCACAGCCAAAAGAAACTAACTGTACAAGTTGCATATCTGGTTGTGTCGTGACATACTGGGCAGCACGGTATAAACGGCTGTGATATGTCCACTGGTTATATACATGCAATTTTGGCATTTCGCCTAAACTGGCAATGCTATCTTCTGTGACAACAGCAAGCCCTAAACTAGTAATTAATTTGTGAATACCATGATTAATTTCTTTATCTAAATGATATGGTCTGCCAGCAAGAACAATAATTTTTCTGCCCTCTGCTCTTGCCTGAGAAATTACTTGCTTTGCTTTATTCGTAATATCTTTTCTGAAATCTTCTAAAGCCTGATAAGCTGTATTAACTGCTTCTGCAATTTGATTTTTGATATTATATTTTGCAAGTAATTTTTTCATGACAGTTATGACATGTTTCGGATTATTTAAATCTAAATACGGATATAAAAAATTATTTTTATTTAAGCCTTTATGATTGGCTTGCATTAATTCTGGATAATAAGCAACGACTGGACAATTAAAATGATTATCTGTATCAGATTCCTGTAAATTATAACTCATGCAAGGCCAGAAAATAAAATCAACTTGTTTTTCGAGCAATGCTTCAATATGCCCATGTGCTAATTTTGCAGGATAACAAACCGTATCAGACGCAATCGTATGCTGTCCCTTAAAATACGTTTTTCTGTCACTCTCGCCGGAAATCTCAACTTGAAAACCAAGTTTTGTGAAAAATTGATGCCAGAATGGCAATAATTCATAATAATTTAATACCATTGGCAGACCTACAACGGCTCTTTTTCTTGATGGCTGTTTTTGAACTAATGCAAACAGTTTGTCATATTTGTAAGTGTATAAATCGGGTACTTCTTTATCATGTTTCACGCCTGCGCCTTTTTCACAGCGATTCCCAGAAATAAATTTGCCACCGTCAGAGAATTTAATAATATTTAATAAGCAATTCGCTGTACAACCGCCACAATGAATATTTTTTGAAGTATAAGAAAAATGATTTAATGCTTCTAAAGAAATTAAATTATTTTTTGCGTCTGCAACACGTTCTTTGGCATATAATGCCGCACCGAATGCACCCATTAAGCCAGAAATAGCCGGTCTGATAACATTTCTGCCGATTTCACGCTCAAAACATCTTAAAACCGCATCATTCAAGAATGTTCCGCCCTGTACGACAATATTTTTGCCTAATTCATCAACGCTTTTTGCTCTAATAACTTTGTAAATTGCATTTTTTATAATAGACGCTGATAAGCCGGCAGAAATATCTTCTACAGTTGCGCCATCTTTTTGCGCCTGTTTCACACTGCTATTCATGAATACAGTACATCTTGAACCAAGTTCTACAGGCTGTTCTGCAAATAAGCCCATTTGTGAAAATTCGCCTATATCATAGCCTAAAGCCATCGCAAATGTCTGAATAAACGACCCACACCCAGAAGAACATGCTTCATTCAGCATAATACTATCAATGGCACTGTTTTTAATTTTAAAGCATTTAATATCCTGTCCGCCAATGTCTATAATAAAATCTACATTCGGACAGAAAAAAGATGCGGCTTTAAAATGTGCAACAGTTTCTACAATGCCGAAATCTACAGATAATCCGGCTTTAATTAATTCTTCGCCATAGCCGGTTACAGCACTTGCTTTAATATGCAAATCTGGATTTTTATCTTGATAAATTTGCTTTAATTTAGACGCAATTTTATCTAAAGGCTGACCCTCGTTGGAAGAATAATGGCTATATAATAATTTACCATCTTCTGTAATTAATACTAGTTTCGTTGTTGTAGAACCGGAATCAATGCCCAGATAGGCATCGCCTTGATAAGTTTTTAAATCTGCATAGTGTAAATCACATTGCTTGTGTCGTTCTACAAATTGCGCATATTCTTCATGAGAATGAAATAATTTATCACCTGTTAGAACATCAGAAGAAACCTGTGCATGTTCAATTTTTTCTAATAATATTTTAGCTGATTTGGGTGAATCTTTACTTTGCTGTGCGTAAAGCGCACTGCCTAATGCAACAAATACTGGTGCTTGTTCTGGGAAAATAGCCTGTTCCTGAGAAAGTTTCAAAGTTTCTACAAATGCTTTTCTTAAGCCTTTTTGAAACGACAGAGGACCTCCCAAAAATAAAACATTGCCTTTAATTTCTCTGCCCTGTGCTAATCCGGCTACCGTCTGGTCAACAACAGCTCTGAAAATACTTGCAGAAATATCTTCTCTTGTTGCGCCTTGATTTAATAACGGCTGAATATCTGATTTTGCAAATACGCCACAGCGGGAAGCAATTGGATAAGTTCGTTTTGCTTTTAAAGACGCTTCGTCCAGTTCTTGTACTGTAATGCCGAGTAATGTTGCCATTTGGTCTATAAATGCTCCTGTACCGCCGGCACAAGAACCATTCATACGCTGTTCTACACCGCCAGTCAAGAAAATAATTTTTGCATCTTCACCGCCTAATTCAATCACAGTATCAGCTTTCGGATAGCAAGTTTTGACAGCTAAAAATGCCGAATGTACTTCTTGTACAAATGCAATGCCTGCGTTATTTGCCAGACCTAAACCGGCTGAACCAGTCATTGCTGTTCTAAATTGCGCATCTGGAAATTTTTTTGCAATTTCCTGTAACTGATTCGCAACAGTTTCCCTTACTTTTGAAAAATGTCTTTCATAAGCAGAATGCAGGATTTTTCCGTTTTCATCACAAACAACTGTTTTTACTGTTGTAGACCCGACGTCAATCCCTAAAGCATAAAAATTCATAAAATCTAATTCCTCCAATTTTAAATGCAACATGCCAATTTCTTAATCTTATACTAATTAGTAACATTCTAAATTGATTTTGTTACAAAAAATTTTTTAGATTAAACTATCTTCATGAATCATGCAAGAATTTTCTATAAAAATTCTCGGAATCCGTTTGGAAATTCCACAAACAACTTCATAGCCGATAGTTTGATAGTTACTAGCTAATTCATCTGCTGTAATACAATCATTGCCATCTTGCCCAATTAATGTTACGACTGTGCCAATTTTTAAATTTGAATCTGGAATCGCTGTCACATCAATCATAGTCTGATCCATGCAGACACGTCCGACAATTGCACAGCGAATGCCATTGACAAGCACTTCTGCTTTGTTAGATAATAATCTTGCATAACCGTCCGCATAGCCAATTGTAATAGTTGCAATTTTGCGGTTTTCTTTTGCCTGATAAGTCCTGCCGTAGCTCACACAATCACCGGCATGAATGGTTTTAATATGGCTGATTCTAGTGCGAAGTGATAATACAGGCTGTAACGAAAATGGAACAGCTAAAGAACGATTCGGCATTAAGCCATACATGATAATTCCGGCTCTTGCAAGCGTACTTTTAGATTGATTATGATAACAAATGCCGGCACTGTTCATGCAATGTACATGTTTTAAGAAAATATTTTCTTCCTGTAATTTATAGAAAATATCAAAAATTAAATTTTCCTGTTCCTGTGTGTAAGCTTGGTTATTAAAATCTGGTTCGTCAGCGACTGCAAAATGTGTAAAAATGCCATCTATTTGTAAGCCGGATAAATTTAAAATAGATTTAATTTCCTGTAAACAAGTTTCCTGTGATTTAGCAAATAAACCAATTCTTCCCATGCCTGTATCAAGTTTAATGTGGCATTTAAGTTTCATACCAGATTTTGTATAGCTTGCTAATTCTTTGGCATAATTTTCTGAAATAATCGTTTGAATAATATGATTTTCTGCAAGCAATGGCGCACATTCCGGAGCTGTATAGCCTAAAATTAAAATTTCTCCCTCTGGACACCATTTGCGTACTCTAATCGCTTCTTCAAAACTAGAAACAGCATAAAATTTAATTCCCAGTGCGTAAAGCTTTTTGCAAATAAATTCTTCTCCGTGTCCATAGGCATCTGCTTTGACAACTGCACAAAATTCTGTATGCTCGCTTAGCTGATTTTGAATTACCTGAACATTATGGGCAAGGGCATCTAATGAAATTTCTGCCCAAGCTCTTTTACGATATTGTAGCATAAAAAAATTCTCCTTTTTGTGAAAATTTACTGAAATTTATTAAAAAACGTTCTGTTTTTTTGGATAATTAGAAACAGAACTGCAATTTTTTTAAAAAAAATTCTGTTTTGCCCTTGTGATTTGTTCACGAATATGTTATAATAGACTTGAAAATAAAAAAATTTTAATATGGAGGTATTATTTTTTAATTATGAGTAATATAAAAATACACCCGCAGTTAAAATATATTCCCAAAGCACAAACACTTTGTATTACAGGACACAGACCGGAAAAATTACCAGAAGAAAAATATGATTTTCTTAAAAAAGCCATTTATTGCCAGATTAATTATAAAATTGCGCAAGGCTATCAGTATTTTTTAGATGGCTTAGCTGACGGGATTGATTATATTGTAGCAGATTATTTATTTCAGCTACGAGAAAAAAATCCCAAAATTCAAGTGATTGGGGTACAGCCCTGTGATAATTATGAGAATTTTTTTAAATCCCGTGGCTATAATTTAGAGCATTTAAATTACATGAAACAATCTGTTGATATTTTAATTAAATTATCAGGTAGTTATGATGATAAAGAAGTTTTTTTTATTCGCAATAAATTTATGGTAGACCATGCATCAGCAGTATTAGCAGTTTGTTCCAGAATCCGTTCGGGTGCTATGCAGACGTTACATTATGCGCAACAGCAAGGTCTTGCATGGTGTAGATTAGAGCCAGCTCCTAGTTTATTATATACACCTGAACCAGAACTATGGCCGGCAGAAAAAATTAATTTCTGAAAGTATTGCAAATCTATTATAACACTTATTTTTTAAAAAAGCAAGTGGCATGTGAAAGTTTCAAATTTTTAGAAAATTATCCAGAAAAATAGAAAAATAATATTCTGCATTGTATATTTTGCAGAAATAAGCAAGGAGGATTTTATTATGGCAAAGTCAAAAAAAAAGGGTCATGTGGCAATTCCGTTTTTGTTAGCATTTTTATTAGGCATTGTCGGCATTGGTGGTGTTGCAATGTATATTTTTAATCAAATCAGTTCCGGAGCTGATATTAAGAAAATGCCAAGCAGTGTGGTAAAGCCTACAGCAGAAGATAATAGTACATTATTATTTGTACTGGACGAACCAAATGATTCTAGTCCATTAACGTTTTTGATTGCAAGAATTTTACCGGAAGATAAACGCATTATGTTATTATCTTTGCCATCAAATATGCTGTCTATTGTAGATGGTAAGCAAGATACTTTGGCAGGATTCTATACAACTGGTGGGATTCAGTCTACAATGGACGCTATTGAGAGTGAAGCGAATATCAAAGCAGATAAATATATTATTTTAAATTCTGATTCGTTTCAGAAAATTTGTAATATATTTGCCGGTGTATATTATCAAATTCCTGTCGGTACACAGGGTTTTGCAGATAGTTCTGAACCACAGTATTTAGGCCCTGCACAAATTGAAAAATTAGTTACTAATCCATTTTTTGAAAAAGGCGAGAGCCAAAGAAGTTCTATCGTCGCTGATGTAATTTCCGAAATGATTAATCAAACAGACTATGACAGAATTGTTGCCTCTATGGATTCTAATTTTAGAACGTTAATTAATATGATAAATACAGATATTTCTTCTATTGATTATAGCAATAATAAAACAGCTTTGAAATTTATGTATACTTACGGGAGCAAAATCTGCACATTTCGATTAGCAACAGGTACAACTAGTGAAGATGGTATATTTGTATTAAATGCTGATTTCTATGACAGCATAGAAGAATTTTTCCGTGAAGAAGAAACGGAAACTACAGAGGGGTAAAATAATTACTATGCGATATAAAAATTTATTTGACAGTCATGCACATTATGCGGATTCTAGTTTTGATAAAGACCGTGAAATATTATTAAATAAAATTTTACCTGAATCCGGTATTGCGTATATTATGCTTGCAGGGGTTGCGTTATCAGATTGCTTGCAAAGTCAGGAATTAGCAAAAAAATATAACTATATTTATTGCAGTGCGGGCATTCACCCAGAACAAATTCAAGATTTGCCGGAAAATTGGCTGGAGCAAATTGAAATGTTAGCAAGTTATCCAAAATGCATGGCAATTGGAGAAATTGGCTTAGATTATCATCAGCAAGAAAATAAAAATTTGCAAAAAGAAATTTTTATCAAGCAATTAGAACTTGCCAAAAAATTAGATTTTCCTGTAATATTGCATATTCGTGATGCAATGGGTGATGCAATGGAAATTTTGAAATTTTATCAGCCCAAAGGCGTTCTGCATTGTTATAATGGTTCGGCTGAAACTGCAAGAGAATTATTAAAAATAAATCATTTATATTTTAGTTTTTCTAGTGTGATTACTTATAAAAATGTCAGAAAACCTGTAGAAGCTTTAAAAATTTTGCCGTTAGATAAAATCATGCTGGAAACAGATAGCCCTTATCTTGCGCCTGAGCCTTATCGGCATAAGCGTTGTGATAGTCGCATGATAATTCACACAGCCGAAAAAATGGCAGAAATTAAAAATATAACTACACAGGAACTTGTGACAATTTGCTGTGAAAATGCAAAAAGACTTTTTCAGATTGCATAGATTTTTAAAAAATTCAAACTAGCTATTGACTTTACACAGATTTTGTAATATAATAATTATGATTCTGTAAAAATAAAAAATCTAATTAGGAGGCTAAAACGTGAGAACAAAAACTAAAAAACCCGTCTTTTTTATCACTTTTCTTGTAATTTTGGTATTTGCATTGACAACAGTCTTTGGTTTTGCCAGTTACAAAGGAGATATTAAGACAACTTATGTTCATGGACTGGAAGACATTCGTCTTGGTATTGATATTCAGGGCGGTGTAGATGTCACATTTGAACCGGACGATAACGAGAGTGCTACAGAAGAACAAATGGACGCTGCTTTGCAGGTAATTAAACTTCGTTTGACAAATTTGGGCATTAATGACAGTGAAACTTATGTGGATTATAATAATAGTCGCATTATTGTTCGTTTTCCATGGCAGTCCGGAGAAGAAAATTTTGACCCCGCAGAAGCTGTCAATGAATTGGGGCAAATGTCAGAATTAACATTCCGTTGTGGTACGGATATGTCAGAAGCAGCTTTTTTAACTGGTGCAGATGTTGCGTCTGCAACCCCGGGATATGACCAACAAGAAGACAAATGGGTTGTTCAGTTGCAATTAAATGATTCTGGTAAGGACGCTTTTGCAACAGCAACAACACAACAGGCTGCAAATGGTGGTTATATTTCTATCTGGATGGACGAAACTTGTATTTCCAGTGCCACTGTGAATGAAGCTATTACATCAGGACAAGCTGTTATTTCCGGTAATTTTACGTCCGAATCTGCAAAAGAATTAGCTGACCAAATTACTTCCGGTGCATTGCCATTCTCTTTGCATTCTACCAGTACAAAAACTCTGTCACCAACATTGGGGTCAGGTGCATTGTATGCCATGATTTTAAGTGGCTTAATTGCATTGGCATTTATTTGCATTTATATGCTAGTTTTATACAGAGTCCCCGGCTTTATTGCTGTGATTGGCTTAATCGGACAAGTTGCTGGTATGTTAGCGGCTGTTTCTGGTTGGTTTGGATTCTTGCCGAGTTCTACACTGACTATCCCCGGTATTGCAGGTATTATTTTATCAGTTGGTATGGGTGTTGACTGTAATATTATTACAGCAGAACGTATCAGAGAAGAATTGGCAAGAGGAAAATCTTTGGAATCTTCTCTCAAAGCAGGTTATGCAAATGCCTTTTCTGCAATTCTGGACGGTAACTTAACACTTGCTATTGTCGCAGTCATTCTTATGGGTGCATTTGGTACAAATACTAATTTCCTGACGAAAATTCTTGATGCAACAATTTTCTATTTCTTTGGTGCAACAACAGAAGGCTTTATTTATTCATTCGGCTTTACGCTGATTATGGGTGTTATTTTAAATTTCATTATGGGTGTTGCTTTAGCAAGATTAATGACTTTCTCCCTTGCAAAATTCAAAGCATTTCAGAAACCGGCTCTGTATGGCTATGTAAAAGATAAATACAAAGAAGCAAAAACAATGCATTTTAGCGAAAATAAGAAAAAATTCTTTATTATTTCAGCTTGTTTAGTTGTTGTTTCATTCTGTACAACGTTCTTAGGTGTAGAAATTGCCATTGATTTCAAGGGCGGTACAATTGTATCTTATTCTTATCATGGAGACTTAGACGAAACAGCATGTCAATCTGAAATTGAAACTATTTTAAATACCCCTGTTACGCTCCAGAAAGGCGAAAGCTTTGATGCAGATACAAATATTTTAACCGTATCGTTTAGTTATGACGAAAGTTTGACACTTGACCAACAAGAAAATATGTTACAAGCAATGCAAGAGACATATCCGGATAATGAAATTGCAGAATTAGAAAGCAATGATGTTAGCCCATCTTCCGGACGTGAATTTTTCGCAAAATGTATTGTTGCTGTTATTTTTGCAGGTATTTTATTAATTATTTATATTGCGTTGCGATTCAAGAAAATCAGCGGTTGGTCTGCTGGTGTATTTACGATTATTACGCTTTTACATGATATTATTATTACTTACGGTAGCTTTGTTTTATGCGGTTTTGAAATTGATTCTAATTTCATGGCAGTTGTACTTACTATTTTTGGATATTCTATTAATAATACGATTATTGTTTATGACAGAATCCGTGAAAATCAGCAGAAACTTCCTAAAAATACATCTATTGCAGAACTTGTGAATTTAAGCGCAAGCCAGACGTTGCGCCGTTCTTTGAGAACTTCTATTACAACTGTTGCAACTATGATTATTATTAGTGTTGTGGCATCTATCTTCAATGTATCTAGTATTTTAAGTTTCTCTGTACCAATGACATTTGGATTAATTGCCGGTACTTATTCTTCACAGTGCATTGCGCCTACTCTATGGGTTTGGTGGAATGAACGCCGTGGTAATAAACAAATTAGTGATGTTGCTGTAAAATAATGAAATAAATGATAAAAATGAATCAGCCGTCTGGTAATTGAAAAACAGATGGCTGATTTTTTGAAAAATAATAATGATTGCGTAAAATAATTGATAAATATAAATAAA
>CAMWHN010000010.1 GCA_947174085.1 uncultured Ruminococcus sp. | reverse complement strand
CATAATATACCTTATATTTATGATATTTATGATTATTATGTCGATTCTCATACTATTCCCAGGGCATTATGTGGTTTTGTTGAAAAGATGGAAATCGCAGTAATCAATGGGGCAAAGGCGACTATTATCTGCACTGAAGAGCGTCGCGAACAGATAGCAAAGGCTCACCCTAGAAATGTTTGCGTAATACATAATTCTCCAAATGTAAATGATGTGAAAAATGTAGAGATTCTGTATGATTATGCATATTGTGGCAGTTTCGGTGAAATGCGTCTTCTTAAGGAAATATTAGAGTTATACCCAAAACATTCAGACTACCGAATCATAACTGCAGGTTATGGAGAATATTGCGGAGTTGCAAAGGAATTAGATAAAAAATGGAAAAATTTTACATTTTTAGGCTCTGTTGAATACGAAACAGTATTAGAATTTGAAACACAAAGTGCAGTTATTTCTGCAATATATCAGCCTACAATTAGAAATCACAGGCTGTGTGCGCCTAATAAGTTTTATGAGGCATTGGCTCTTGCTAAGCCAGTAATTGTTTGCAAAGGAACGGGGATAGACAAGATAGTTCAAGAAAATAGGATAGGAATAGTTATTGATTACAGTGCTGATCAGTTTTATCAAGCGCTTTCTGAGTTGTGTAATAATAAATCATTATGCGCTGAAATGGGTTTAAGAGCAAGAAAAATCTATGAAGAAAAATATTGTTGGGATATAATGAAAAGAAAATTACTCCAGTTATATAAGTAAGGAGAATTGATATGTCAAAGAAAATAATGGTTGTGTTTGGGACACGTCCAGAAGCAATTAAGATGTGCCCCTTAGTAAATGAACTTAAAAGCCGAGAGGATGCTGAAGTAATTGTTTGTGTTACTGGCCAGCATAGACAAATGCTTGATCAGGTTCTATTTGCATTTCGTGTTGTGCCTGAGTTTGACCTTTCCATAATGAAGGATAACCAAACATTATTTGATATAACAACAGGGATTCTTAATAATATTAGAGATGTCTTACAAGAAGTTAAACCGGATTTGGTTTTGGTTCATGGCGATACATCAACAAGCTTTGTTACAGCACTGGCTTGTTTTTATCTTCAAATTCCAGTTGGACATGTTGAAGCTGGATTGAGAACCTATGATATTTACAGTCCATATCCTGAAGAGTTCAATAGACAAGCTGTCTCAATTATTGCAAAGTATAATTTTGCGCCGACTGATCTTTCAAGAGTTAATCTTTTAAAAGAGGGAAAGAATGAGGAATCTATTTTTGTAACAGGAAATACTGCTATAGATGCACTCAAAACAACAGTACGTGCTGATTATTTTCACTCACAGCTTGAATGGGCAAAGGGAAGCCGTCTTATTATGATAACGGCACATCGTCGAGAAAATCTTGGTGAGCCTATGCATAATATGTTCCGAGCTATTCGGAGAGTTATGGATGAACATCCAGATGTAAAGGCAATATATCCAATTCATATGAATCCAGTTGTACGGAAAGCAGCTGATGCAGAATTACGTGGTTGCCAAAGAATAAGGATAATCGATCCACTAGATGTATTAGATTTTCATAATTTTTTAGCACATAGTTACATGATATTAACAGACTCAGGTGGCATTCAAGAGGAAGCACCGTCACTTGGAAAGCCGGTATTGGTTATGAGAGATATGACAGAAAGACCTGAAGGAATAAAGGCTGGTACTTTAAAGCTTGTTGGAACAAATGAAGAGACTATCTATAGAGAATTTTCAAGATTACTTACAGATAAAAATGAATATGATGCAATGTCAAAAGCAAGCAATCCGTATGGGGATGGTTTTGCAAGTAAACGAATTGCTGATATTATTATGAGAATAAAGTGAACGCTATAATGAAAACATGAATGACTGCCTTTCAATGGGGATTTATCCCACGGGGTGATTTGTCAGTTTGATTACTACTTTCATTATAGCTTATGTAACAAGTGCGTGTAACCCCTTGCTAGCTGTAAGGGATTTATCCAACCATATTTATTGTAACAGAAGGGAAATAAATCATGAAGATTGATTTTGTTCTTACATGGGTTGATGGAAATGATCCGCTATGGCGTTCTGAAAAGGAAAAATATAAGTCCAGTAAAAACGTTGACGATAGAAAGCAGCGTTATAGAGATTGGGATAATTTACAATACTGGTTTCGAGGAGTGGAAAAATTTGCACCATGGGTGAACAAGATCTATTTTGTTACCTGCGGTCATTATCCGGAATGGCTGAATCTCAATCACCCGAAACTGCAACTTGTAAAGCACTCGGATTATATTCCAGCGGAGTATCTACCGACTTTCTCGAGCCGAGCGATTGATATGAATTTTCACCGCATTAAGGAACTATCAGAGCATTTTGTTTATTTTAATGATGATATGTTCCTTACGAGGGCAGTTGAGCCTAGTGATTTTTTTATTAATGGACTTCCCTGTGATACAGCAATTATGAATGCGTTGTATTTTGGATTTTCTGAAAAGAAGTATGGCGAAGCTGTTCCAAAAGGTGCAGATTTTTTGGCACCTGCTATGGATATGTTCCCAATCAATCGGAATTTTGATAAAAAAATCGCAGTCAGAGAGAATTTTGGAAAGTGGTTCTCAACAAAATATGGCATACAGTCTTTACGTACGCTCTTGCTTATACCTTGGGCAGCCTTCACAGGTTTTATGAGCTATCATCTTCCCTATTCCTATCTTAAATCAACCTACCAGGAAGTATGGAGCAAGGAGGAAGCAATTCTCTCGGAAACATGCTTGCACAAATTCCGTATGCCAACGGATGTGAATCACTGGGTTTTTTCCTACTGGCAGATAGCCAAGGGAACCTTTTCACCACGTTCACCAAAGGTTGGAAAGCAATTTGGATTATATAGTGATTTGCTAAAGAATCAACCTGCTCTAGAAGCAATAAGCCAACAGACATATAAATTCATTTGCCTGAATGATTCTGTAAGCGGTGATAATTTTGAAACGATTATGAAAACAGTAAACAGCGCATTGGACAAACTTTTGCCACAAAAGTCGGAGTATGAAAAATGAATAACTCTTTCTGTATAATCGAAAGCTTAGCAAATATAAAAAATAAAAATCAATTTTTGTATATCATAGGATGGCTATTTGCATTTTGGAGATGGGATATCGTTAATATAGTATCACAGGTAATACATATCAATGCGACTATTGTGATGTTAGCTTTTTTTGTATGTTTACTGACTTTTGAATTATATGCGTTCAAAAAAAATATTGTTTTAAATATAAAAAATGGGTTTATCATGATGCTTTTCATGATTCTATGCTATGTACAATCAATATTGATTCATTTTAATGCAAATGGAATGAATTTATTTATTGATTTTAGTATATATGTGGTGTTGATTGTTATATTTGTCATGCAGATTGATGATATGGTAAAAGCAACTGATTACTTTTGTTATTCATGTGTAATTGCCCTTATCTTATTTGCACCATGGCCCTTTACAAAATCAATATCGTATTATAATGATATTGCCTATTATGGTACTGGAATGGTGTACGGAGAGAGAGTGATTGTACCGTGTTTCATTGGCATCTATACTTTATATAAGCGTAAAAAATCAGTTGTTTTTCTTATTTTGTCTCTTGTGACTTTTGCACTTGGAGTAGCAGCGGCCAATAGGGGTGCTTTGTTAACCTGCGTTTGTTATTTCTTTTTATATAATATATTGATAACGCCAAATAATTATAAAAAGATGATATTATTATTCAGTATTGCACTTGGGATAGCGTTATTTATTACAAGTTTCGAAAATATAATAATTTTAATCAAAAATGTTTTAAATGAGTTTGGTATTAACAGTTACGCTGTTAACAAGTTAATTATGTTGTCTAGTGATACTACAAATGTAAGTAGATTTTCGAGTGGACGTGATAAAACGTATTTAAAAGCAATCGAGTTACTAAAAGAACACCCATTCATTGGAATTGGATTTGGAACGTTTGCGGAAATTGGAGAAGATGCATTTGTACATAATATTATATTAGATTGGTTTACTACATTGGGTATTGTAATTGGAATTGTATTTTCAGTCATTACAGTATGTGCTGTTATTAAATTGTTACTAATAAAAGATAGGGAGGTAAAGATTTTTTATTTAATACTCTTTTCTTTATGGTTTCCGAAATTATTATTTAGCAAGACATTTGCTGATGATGCTGGATATTGGATGTTTATGGTTTGCATGCTATCTTATAAACGTAATACTCACAATTTGAAATTGAAACTGATAAAATAATGATTTGATACCGTAGTAATTTAAATAAAAGGATGTTTTCTATGTAAATCAACTGTGCACGACAGCATTTTGGATTCTTGCATGATTTTTTTAACTCTTTGAATTGTAAGGTGCTTAAATGAGTAACTTTTGCGGATTGTATTTAATGAACTGATGAATGAAAGGATATTAGTTAATAATGAGCGAAAAAACCATAAGTGAAAAATTTAAATATATCCATGTTTTGTGGCATAATGATTTGAAATTTTATCCAGAACTGATTAAAATGTTTTATGAAGTTGAGAATGGCTTTAATTATAATGATCATTTATTTGTAACGCCACATATGCCGATATATGAGACTTTACGGTCGTACGGTAATATTAAATATATAAAAGGCAATATTAGAACAATAAATGAATTATTGACGAAATGCCAGTGGATGTTTTTTCACAGTATGCCTGAACCACGAATTGCATGTAAAATCAAATTGAAATACCAAAAAAAGATTATCTGGCGGACATGGGGACATGATGTGTGCAGTTATAAAATGGTCAAAGGAGAGTTTTTCAAAAATGTAGGCAAAATGTTATTTCATGAACTGTGGAAACTTGAGGTGAAACGTTTCCGTGCGGTTGGAGTAGCCAACGATATTGATGTGATGGATATACATGATAAATTTGGTAATGTTCCAACAGTGATATTAGGTTATGCCTCGCAGGCATATAGTATAGTTAATACAATTTTAACCGATTCCAATTGCAATAATACTGATAATAGTTGCAATGTACTCATCGGTCATTCAGGAAATCCGGAAAATAATCATATTGAAATATTAAAAAAATTAGAGAGATTTAAAGCATTTCCGATAAAGGTTTTTCTGATTCTTTCTTACGGAAATAAGGAGCACATAGAAAAAGTAAAAACATATGTTAAGAGCAATTGGATAGAGAAAGCAATCATCATTGAGGATTTTCTAGATTATGAGAATTATGTAAAACTTTTAAAAAATATTGATGTTGCAATCTTTTCTTCCAACCGCTCCTATGCATTAGGATGTATTTCAATCCTGCTTTCTTTAAAGAAAAAATTATTTTTAAATTCTCAGGGCATTATACACCGTGCATTTGAAAATAAAGGTGTGAAACATGAATGTATTGATTCAATTAGTTCTATGAGTTTTCAGGAGTTCAGTTCTTCACTGGTTATAAATGAAAAGGCAGCTCAGGCATTTTGTGTGCAAAGCTATTCATACTATGTTGAAGAGTGGAGAAGCTTTTTACTTTTATTGGAGGAACAGTAAATGAGCAAACATTCAACTGTAATAGTTTCTAGTTTTATCTGGCGTTTTCTTGAACGCTGCGGTGCACAGGGAGTTACATTTATTGTTTCAATTATACTCACTCGGTTACTGGATCCATCGGTGTATGGAACAGTTGCTCTTGTAACCGTTTTTACAACGATAATGCAGGTGTTTGTTGATAGTGGCATGGGAAATGCTTTGATTCAGAAAAAAGATGCAGATGATGTAGATTTTTCAAGCGTGTTCTGGTTTAATTTGTTAATGTGTTCGTTTCTGTATTTGATAATGTTTGTTTTAGCACCGTTTATTGCTTCTTTCTATAAAATGCCCGAATTAACGTCAGTTGTAAGAGTATTAAGCTTAATATTGATTATATCTGGAGTAAAGAACGTGCAGCAAGCTTATGTATCACGAAATTTACTTTTTAAGCGCTTTTTCTTTTCAACATTAGGCGGAACTATTGGAGCTGCTGTTGTTGGAATCGCAATGGCATATATGGGATATGGTGTTTGGGCTTTAGTGGCACAGATGCTTTTCAATGCTACCGTTGATACTACAATACTATGGATTACAGTTAAGTGGAGACCACAGAAGTGTTTTTCTTTAAATCGCCTGAAAGTTTTATTCTCATTTGGATGGAAACTACTTATTTCTTCTCTAATTGATACCGTTTATAGAGATTTAACACAGCTTATTATAGGAAAGAAATATAGTCCTTCAGATCTTGCACAATACAATCAAGGAGATAAATTCCCCAAATTGATAGTAACAAATATTAACACTTCAATTGACAGTGTACTGTTACCTACAATGGCGAACGCTCAAGATGACCCATTGGTTGTGAAGAATATGACAAGACGAGCTATAAAAACGAGCACTTTTATTATGATGCCATTCATGGTTGGACTTGCAATATGTGCTGAACCGCTAGTTTCGCTTATATTAACAGATAAATGGTTGCCATGTGTCCCATTTTTGAGAATTTTCTGTTTCACATATGCTTTTTATCCGATACATACTGCAAACTTAAATGCAATTAAAGCAATGGGACGGAGCGACTTGTTTTTAAAACTGGAGATTATTAAAAAAGTTGTGGGGTTAATTGCTATCTTATCAACTATGTGGATAAGCGTAATGGCGATGGCATATAGTTTACTTGTTACATCTGTATTAGGTCAGGTTATCAATTCTTGGCCTAATAAAAAATTGATGAATTATAGTTACTTGGAGCAAATAAAAGATATGTTGCCGCAGATATTGCTTTCAATTGGAATGGGTGGAGTTGTGTATTGTGTTCATTTTTGGAGGTTAAACAATGCATTGACTTTACTGGTTCAGATTTTGGTTGGTGCGGTTATTTACATTTCTTTTTCAAAAATATTCCACATTGATAGCTTTGAGTATCTGATAAAAATAGTAAGTGGTTTATTCCATAAAAATAAGAAAGAGGCTTAATTATGAAAAAACTTATGATTCTTGGTGGTTCACGCTATGCCTTGCCTGTTATTAGGGCTGCGCATGAACTTGGGTGCTATGTTATTACTGCTGACTATTTACCCGACAATATTGCTCATAAGTATTCTGACGAGTACTGTAATGTCAGTATAATTGAAAAGGATGCAGTACTGGAAGCTGCACAAAAACTGAAAATTGATGGTATTATGTCTTTTGCTTGTGATCCTGGCGTAGTAACGGCTGCATATGTCGCAGAGAAAATGGGATTGCCATTTCAAGGTTCATATGAGTCTACTTGTATTTTACAAGATAAGGGACTATTTAGACAGTTTTTGACGGAAAATGGCTTTAATGTTCCTCATGCTAAGAGGTATACACATAAAGAAGAACCATTCAAGGATATTGAATTTTTCAATTGGCCTGTAATTGTAAAGCCTGTTGATTCCGCAGGTAGCAAAGGTGTTACTAAGGTTGAAACTCCAGATGGGTTGAAGGAGGCGATAGAAATTGCAGTTGGTGGTTCTCACAATGCTACATTTATTATCGAAGACTTCATAACATTTAAAGGGTATCACTCTAGCGCAGATCCGTTTACAGTAAACGGAGAACTTAAGTTTGTAACATATTCGGATCAGTTATTTGATATAGAAGCGGATAATCCGTATACTCCGGCAATGATTATCTGGCCATCTACAATGAATCAGGCTGACCAAGATTACTTGACAATTGAAACACAACGTTTGATGAAACTGCTTAATATGGAGACTGGAATCTATAATATCGAAACTTGTGTTGGTAGTGATGGAAAGCCTTATCTTATGGAGGTTTCTCCAAGAGGTGGAGGATGCAAAATTGCAGAACTGCAGCGGATGGCTTTTGGTGTAGATTTGATCAAGGATGAAGTCAGAAAGGCAATCGGCATGCAGGTCGAGAGTGTGAAACAGACAATGTGTGATGGTTACTGGTGTGAGATGATTATTCATGCAAGGACAGGACAGAGTGGTAAGTTCAAGGCGTTGAAAATTGATCCTGAAATCAAAAAATATTACGTTAAAGTAATTGATATGACTACAAAGCCAGGAGATATGGTTCTTCCATTTACTGGTGCAAATATGTCCCTAGGAGATATGTTTTTGCGTTTTGATACACGTGAGCAATTAGATGCTACGATGAGCTGTGTAAATGATTGGCTCGAGATTGAGTTAGAGGACTAAATATGAAAGAATATGGTGGTTACATAGAACTTGGTAGGAATTTCCATTTGCTTGATCACGTTGAACAAATTAAAGAAGTGCTAACAGAATTTCAAGACTGTCTGCCAGAGCTGAAATTTAGTGATGAATATCGTGCAAAGATGGCTGATAAGTTTGCAAAGTATGCTTTTTTTCTTGTATACAGGGTTGATGAACTGAATATGGGTTTCTCAGCATTTTATTCAAATGATTACGAAACCAAAACAGCTTATATTTCTTTTATTGCAGTTGCAGAGAAACATAGAGAAAAGCGAATTGGATCATTGCTTCTGAATCAAGTATTCGATATTGCGTTGCAAAATGGTATGGAATACATAAAACTGGAAGTATACAAAACAAATGCTGCTCATAGCTTTTATCTGAAAAATGGATTTAAGGACTTGTGCGATGCAAGTAATGGAAGCATTTACATGATAAGAAGAATAGGTGAATAATATGAATACTATTTTAGTCACTCGCTCCTCAATGCCAGATTATGAGGAATACTGCGAAGAGATCAAAGACCTTTGGGAAAGTCACTGGCTGACAAATATGGGTGTAAAGCACCAGCAGCTTCAAACAGAGCTTGAAAAGCTACTTGATGTACCCCATGTGACGCTTTACACCAACGGTCACCTTGCGCTGGAAAATGCGATTGCAGCTATGAATCTGCCAAATGGAGGCGAAATTATCACAACTCCATTCACATTTGCATCAACTACACACGCAATTGTCAGAAATGGACTGAAGCCAGTGTTCTGCGACATTAATGCAGAAGATTTTACGATGGATGTTACAAAGATCGAATCACTCATTACTGACAAAACCTGTGCTATTGTTTCCGTTCATGTTTATGGTAATATATGCAATGTTGAGGAGATTGACCGTATTGCAAAGAAGTATGGTTTGAAGGTCATCTATGACGCAGCTCATGCTTTCGGTGTTACATATAAAGGTAAGAGTTCGGCCAGCTTCGGAGATGCATCAATGTTCAGTTTCCATGCAACGAAGGTGTTTAATACTATTGAGGGCGGCGCAGTATGCTTTTCAGATGATTCACTTGTACAGCTTCTCAATGACATGAAGAACTTCGGCATTCATGGTCGGGAGGAAGTGGCTTTCATTGGCGGTAACGCCAAAATGAACGAATTTCAAGCAGCAATGGGAATCTGCAATCTGCGTCATTTAGACGAGGCTATTTCAAAAAGAAAGCTGGCTGTAGAACGATACAGAAGTCATCTGGAAAATGTTGAAGAAATTCAACTCAGTCCGATTCAGAAAAATGTTGAGTCTAATTATGCATATTTTCCAGTTGTATTTGATGAGAAGAAGTTTGGCGCATCACGCAATGAAGTGATGGATGAACTGGCAGAAAACGGCATTGGTGCAAGAAAATATTTCTACCCGCTGACTAATACATTTGCAGCTTTCCACGGACAGTACGATGTGTCAAAAACTCCAGTTGCATTATATATCAGCAAACGAGTTCTGACACTTCCACTTTATGAAGATTTGACTTTGGATGATGTTGACCGTATCTGTCAAGTCATTATGAAGTGTAAGAAATAACCATGATTCATATCCTTAAAAATGAACGAGGTGGTACAATGAAAGGAATCATCCTTGCCGGTGGATCCGGCACAAGATTATATCCAATTACAAAAGTGACATCTAAACAATTGTTGCCTATCTATGATAAGCCAATGATTTTCTATCCGCTGTCAACGCTTATGCTCGCTGGCATCAGGGATATTCTTATCATTTCAACACCTTCAGATACTCCTCGTTTTCAGGAACTTCTGGGAGATGGCAGCAGTTTAGGAATTCATTTATCCTATGCTGTTCAAGAGTCTCCTGATGGACTGGCACAGGCTTTTTTGATTGGAGAGTATTTTATCGGTGATGCGCCGTGTGCTATGGTGCTTGGCGATAACATCTTTTACGGTGGATGGTTTAGAAAAAACCTTTCCGAAGCAGTGAAAAATGCTGAAACAGGAAAGGCAACTGTATTCGGCTACTTTGTGCAGGATCCAGAACGCTTTGGTATCGTTGAGTTTGATGAGAAACGCAATGTGGTTTCTGTAGAAGAAAAACCAGAGCATCCAAAGTCAAATTATGCAATTACCGGTTTATATTTCTACCCTTCTGGCGTTAGTGAAATGGCGAAAATGGTAAATCCTTCTGCGCGCGGTGAACTGGAGATCACGGATCTCAACCGATTATATCTGGGACAGGATACACTGAAGGTGCAGATCCTCGGACGCGGTTTTGCATGGCTTGATACGGGGACAATGGAAAGCTTGATGGAAGCCGCAGAATTTGTGCAGACGGTGCAGAATCGTCAGGGTGTTGTCATCTCAGCACCGGAGGAAATTGCATATCACGAAAAATGGATCTCCAAGGAACAGCTTTTACATACAGCGGAATTGTATGGTAAGTCACCTTATGGTGAACATTTGAGACGAGTTGCGGATGATAAATTTGTTTTTTAGGAGGCTATTATGACAATTATTGTGACCGGCGGTGCCGGCTTTATTGGCTCAAATTTCGTGTTCCATATGCTGAATACATATCCTGACTACCGCATCATTTGCTTGGACAAGCTCACCTATGCAGGTAATCTTTCCACGCTTGCACCTGTCATGGAAAATCCGAACTTTCGTTTTGTGAAGCTCGACATCTGTGACCGTGAGGGTGTATACAAGCTGTTTAAGGAAGAAAAGCCAGATATCGTTGTTAACTTCGCAGCAGAGTCTCATGTTGACCGCAGTATTGAGAATCCAGAGATTTTCCTCCAGACCAATATTCTCGGCACACAAGTTCTTATGGATGCCTGCAGGAAGTACGGAATCCAGCGCTATCATCAGGTAAGTACCGATGAAGTTTATGGCGATCTTCCGCTTGACAAACCTGACTTGTTCTTTACAGAGGAAACCCCTATTCATACAAGTAGTCCCTATAGTTCTTCTAAGGCAGGTGCTGATCTTCTTGTTACGGCTTATCATAGGACATATGGACTTCCTGTAACAATTTCCAGATGTTCGAACAACTATGGACCATATCATTTCCCTGAGAAACTGATTCCGTTGATGATTGCCAATGCGCTTGCGGATAAGCCGTTGCCGGTCTATGGCGAGGGACTGAACGTCCGCGACTGGTTGTACGTTGAGGATCACTGTGGCGCAATTGACCTCATTATCCACAATGGTAAAGTCGGCGAGATCTACAATGTGGGTGGTCACAACGAGATGAAGAATATCGACATTGTGAAGCTGATATGTAAGGAACTTGATAAGCCGGAGTCTCTTATCACACACGTTGAGGATAGAAAGGGGCACGATATGCGCTATGCAATAGACCCGACCAAGATTCATAATGAGCTTGGTTGGCTGCCCGAAACAAAGTTTGAAGATGGCATAAAGAAGACGATCAAGTGGTATCTTGAAAACCGTGAGTGGTGGGAGACTATCATTAGCGGTGAATATCAAAAATACTATAAGAAGATGTATGGTGGACGAACACATATTAATTAGGAGGAAAACATGAAAATCGCAGTAGCTGGAACCGGCTATGTCGGTCTGTCAATTGCCACATTATTGGCACAGCACAATACAGTAGTAGCAGTGGATATTATTCCGGAAAAGGTTTATCTCATAAATAAAAAAAGGTCACCGATTCAGGATGATTATATCGAAAAATATCTTGCTGAGAAAGAGCTTGATCTGACCGCAACACTGGATGCGGAAGTAGCCTACAAGGATGCAGACTTTGTTGTCATTGCAGCCCCCACCAATTATGACAGCAAGAAGAACTTCTTTGACACCTCAGCAGTAGAAGCTGTTATTGATCTTGTGATGAAGTATAATCCAAATGCAATCATGGTCATCAAGTCCACGATTCCTGTAGGCTATACACAGTCCATTCGTGAGAAAACTGGCTCAAAAAACATTATCTTCAGCCCGGAATTTCTCCGTGAGAGCAAAGCACTATATGACAATTTATATCCGAGTCGTATTATTGTCGGTACAGATATGCAAGATGAGCGTCTTGTAGAGGTTGCTAAAATTTTCGCAGGACTTCTACAGCAGGGGGCAATCAAAGAAGATATTGATACACTGTTCATGGGATTCACTGAGGCTGAAGCTGTCAAGCTTTTTGCTAATACATATCTTGCACTTCGTGTGAGCTATTTCAATGAGCTGGATACTTATGCAGAGATGAAAGGATTAGATACGCAACAGATTATCAAGGGTGTTTGTCTCGATCCACGTATTGGCGGTCACTATAATAATCCGAGCTTTGGTTACGGCGGTTACTGCCTGCCTAAGGATACTAAGCAATTGCTTGCTAACTATGCTGATGTTCCACAGAATATGATGTCGGCTATAGTTGCTTCCAATAGTACTCGTAAAGATTATATTGCCGATCGTGTATTACAGCTTGCAGGTTACTATGCATATGGTGATAATTTGGATTATGATAAGAGTAAAGAAAAAGAAGTGACCATAGGTGTTTATAGACTCACAATGAAGTCGAACAGCGATAACTTCCGTCAAAGTTCTATCCAAGGCGTTATGAAACGTGTCAAAGCTAAGGGCGCAAAGGTCATTATTTATGAGCCAACTCTCAATGATGGTGACACATTTTTCGGCAGTATTGTTGTGAATGATCTTGATAAGTTCAAAGCTCAGTCTAATGCGATTATTGCTAATAGATATGATTCTTGTCTTGACGATGTTCAGGCTAAGGTCTATACAAGAGATTTGTTTAGAAGAGATTGAACACATAATACTGTTGAATCAGCAATGATGTGAATAAGAATAGAAATCTTGCAAAGATAATGAGGGGCGCACAAATTCGTTGTTATCTCAAAACAGAGGTGTAAGATATGGGAAGAAATACTAATCATTTAAAGCGAGCAATGATCATAGGAGCTGGTGATGCTGGGAACGTTTTATTAAGTGAAATTTTCAAAGCACAGCAATCACCCTATGAAGGCGACAAATATGCAGCACAGTTTGAGCCGGTATGTGTCATTGACAATGATCCGAAAAAACTTAATACAGAAATTATGGGTGTCAAGGTTGTTGGTACATCATCAGACATTCCACAGATTGCCAGACGATATCATATCGATCAAATTATTCTTGCGATTCCCTCGCTGCAGGGGGATAATAGAAAAATGATTATTGATCTCTGCAATGAAACAAAACTACCGTTAAAAATCGTACCTTTTATCGGTTCACTTATTCTGGAAGAAAACACAAGTCTTCTTGGACAAGTCCGTGATATCAAAACAGAGGAACTTCTTGGTCGTGATCCGGTCAAGTTTAATAATAAAAACATCAAGGCTTTTATCCATGATAAGGTTTGTATGGTAACTGGAGGAGGAGGCTCCATTGGTTCGGAGCTTGTGCGTCAGATTGCGAAATACAACCCGAAGCAGGTCATTATCGTTGATATTTATGAAAATAACGCTTATGATATTCAGCAAGAGCTTCTCATGGATTATGGTGACGACTTGAACTTCATAACACTGATCGCATCCGTCCGTGACTACTACCGCATGAACCAGATTTTCGAGTGTTACAAGCCGGATGTGGTATTCCATGCCGCTGCACACAAGCACGTCCCGTTGATGGAAGTCTCTCCTATGGAGGCAATTAAGAATAATGTAATCGGGACTTTCAATGTAGCTACACTGGCGCAATATCACAATGTCAAAAAGTTCATAATGATCTCAACAGATAAGGCAGTCAATCCGACTAATGCGATGGGTGCATCCAAGCGCTGCTGTGAGATGATTGTGCAGTATTTAGCGCAGCAGCATGATGGCTGCACGGAATTTGTAGCAACAAGATTTGGCAATGTTCTCGGCTCGAACGGTTCAGTTATTCCGATTTTTAAGAAACAGATTGAGCAGGGCAAGCCTGTGACCGTTACTCATCCCGATATTATTCGCTATTTTATGACAATTCCCGAGGCTGTTAGTCTTGTAATGGAAGCTGCTGCTATGGCAAATGGCGGAGAGATATTTGTCCTTGATATGGGACGCCCCGTCAAGATTGTGACGCTTGCCGAAAACCTCATCAGGATGTATGGAAAAGAGCCATATGTTGATGTTCCAATCCGTTTCACAGGACTCAGACCTGGTGAAAAAATCAAGGAGGAACTGCTGATGCTGGAGGAAGGCTTGAAAAAGACCTCAAACAAGCTCATTTACATCGGTAAGCAAATTGAAATTGATGAGGAAACATTCATAAGCGAATTAAGAGAACTCCGCGATGCGGCACAAAAAAATGACGAAGCAACTGCTATTCAAGCTCTACATAAGATCGTGCCAACGTTTACAACTCCGGAGGAATTCAATAAGAAAGTTCTCCAGGGCGTGTGACAGAAAGGCAGCCATTGAGCAAGAAAGATTGTCAGAAATCCAGAAAAATCATATGCATAATAGTATTCATAATATATGTCATCATCGTGCTTCATATTACCTTATTCAGCCGTACACCGTCAGTAAGGCGAAGAATGTTGACACCATTTTGGGAATACAAAGAGCTGATATGTGGTGTGGACAGGCTTTACTGGTTTGGACAGATTATCGGTAATATTCTTATGCTCATACCGCTTGGTGCATTACTCCGTTTAATGTGTAGACGATTGAACGCTATTTATATTGGTATTATCAGTTGTGCTTGCTCTGTATGTATTGAACTGACACAGTATTTCACGGGTAGAGGACTTCTTGAATTTGATGATATATTTCATAACACGCTTGGTGCTGTGATTGGCTATTTCATTATGAAAAGGTTGCTTGGTCGATTAAACAACGCGAGTGAAGAACGAAGGAGGGAACAAGGTTGAGTCCGGTACTAATGCTCCTTGCAGGAGTCGGGATAGGCGGAACAGTGGGAGTGTTTGCAATGTCACTGGCTGCTGCTTCTAAAGTTGAACCGTCGCCTTTGGTAAGAGAAATAAAAATGACGGTGAATCGACAAAAAAGCGGAAGAAACGTCAAAGGATGACGAAGAATAAAAGAAATACACTGCGGCAGATTTTTAAGTTATAAAAGCTAAGAAATTCTGCCGCAGTTATTAGATAGAATATTGCTTTGATTCAGGTTTTGAGAAAATTGCAGTGTGAATGGGCAAAATCTGAATGAGAGTAATTGCTCTTGAAAATAAGTTTGAATGAACTCTTAAAATACAAATCAAGGAGAAATAATCATGTGCGGAATCATAGGTTTCACAGGAAACAAACAGCCCCTATTCTTTTAGATGGTCTTTCAAAGCTTGAATACAGAGGATATGATTCAGCCGGCATTGCTGTTCGTGACGGCGAAAAGTCAGCCGAAGTTATCAAGGAGAAAGGTAAACTGAAAGTTCTTGCAGAAATGACAAATCAAGGTAAGGCTGTTAAGGGCAGCTGCGGTATCGGTCATACTAGATGGGCAACGCACGGTGAGCCGTCAGCTGTAAATTCTCATCCCCACTCGTCCGATGACGGCAATGTGATCGCAGTTCACAATGGTATCATCGAGAACTATCAGGAACAGCGAGAAAAGCTCATCAAGAAGGGTTATACATTCAAGTCTCAGACTGATACGGAAGTCGCAGTCAATCTGATCGACTACTATTACAAAAAGTATTCTCAGCAGCCTATTGAGGCAATCGCTCGTGCAATGCTTCGTATCCGTGGTTCGTATGCACTTTGTGTGATGTTCAAGGAATATCCGGGAGAGATCTATTGTGCCAGAAAAGATAGCCCGATGATCATTGGCATCGCAGACGGCGAATCTTATGTAGCTTCGGACGTTCCTGCAATCCTAAAATACACTCGGAATGTCTACTATATCGGCAACATGGAAATTGCAAGGCTCGAAAAGGGCAATGTTACTTTCTACAATATTGACAGCGAGGTCATTGAAAAGCCGCTGACTGAGATCAAGTGGGATGCGGAGTCTGCCGAAAAGGGCGGTTACGAGCATTTTATGCTCAAAGAGATCCACGAACAGTCGAAAGTGATAAGAGACACGATCAACTCTGTGGTCAATAATGGCGTTGTCCACTTTGATACTGTCAACTTTACAGACAACGAGATGAAAAATATAGATCAAATCTACATAGTAGCCTGTGGCTCTGCGTATTATGTCGGCATGGACTTGCAGTATGTGATCGAAAGTCTGACTTCCCTGCAAGTGCGCGTTGAGCTTGCATCTGAGTTCCGCTATCGTGATATGGCACTGAAAAAGAACAGCATGGTCATCGTAATCTCTCAGTCCGGCGAAACCGCTGACACTCTCGCTGCACTCAGAATGGCAAAGGACAAGGGTGTAAAGACACTTGGTATCGTGAACGTCGTAGGTTCATCTATCGCAAGAGAAGCGGACAATGTGTTCTATACATTGGCAGGTCCTGAAATCTCTGTTGCAACCACTAAGGCATATAGCTGTCAGCTTGTGGCAGGCTACTTATTAGCTTTACAGTTCGCTAAGAGCAGAGATGAAATCACAGAGGATAGATACAATAAACGGCTCAATGAGATCAACACGATTCCGGAGAAAGTCGAGAAAATATTGGGCGATAAAGAGCGCCTGCAGTGGTATAGCAATAAACTTGTGAATATCTCAGATTCGTTTTTCATCGGACGTGGTATTGACTACGCAATCGGTATGGAGGGCAGCCTTAAACTCAAAGAGATCAGCTATATTCACTCCGAAGCATATGCGGCAGGAGAGCTGAAACATGGGCCGATCAGCCTTATTGAGGATGGAACAGTCGTTATCTCTGTCGTAACACAGGATAAATTGATTGAAAAAACTATCAGCAACACGGTCGAACTCAAAAGCCGCGGTGCAAAAATTATGGCAGTCACAACAGCCGGGAACTATTTCCTTGAAGATACAGCAGAGTTTGTGTGCTATGTGCCTGCAATTGAGAATCTGTTCGCAGGAAGTCTGAGCGTGATTCCGTTACAGCTCATCAGCTACTATGTGAGCGTTGGTAAGGGATATGATGTGGACAAGCCGAGAAATCTGGCGAAGAGTGTTACCGTGGAGTAATATTCTTGACATAATGTGTTTCTATATGATATACTTAATTACAACAGAATTAGATATACAAGTCATCAAACAGCCCTTGGAATCTTCGATGTATGCTGATTCTAAGGGCTGTATTGGTTTTGTTCATACCATATCGTTATGGAGAGAAAGGGATGTAGATGACGATAAATCGAAAAAATATAACAAGAGTTGTGTTCATCATCTATCTCCTTGGCGTGCTGAGTTTGACATTCATAGTCCGTGAAATGATGATACTGCGAACGCCTGATAACAGGGGCGTGGTATTAGAACCGTTCCGTGAAATAGATGCAATGCTGCATCAACCGAATCACTTCTTTTGGTTCATGCAGATATTCCTCAATATTCTGCTGTTCGTGCCGTTTGGATTTTTATTGCCAATGATATCAGAACGATTCAGAAGTTTGTGGCTTACAGCAGTAACAGATTTCATGTTCTCCACTGGGATCGAAACTATGCAATATATAACTGGGCGTGGACTGACAGAAGTTGATGATGTTATAAACAATACATCTGGAGCATTGATTGGATATATACTGTATGTCACTGTGATGTGGATATATAAAAGAACACAAGCGAATAACTACTATTGAACTCTACCATGTATCACACTGAAAAAAGTGAACTGAATTCTCTATGGAATATCACAATCTTCTTGTCAAATCTGCCCGAACACTGTGAACGAATTCTTAATATTCCCCCATTCCCCTTGCTATGTATGAAAACTTATGGTTTAATGGTATTGATAATTGCATAAGTTATCATATTTCAGTAAGGGAGATAGTAGAAATGAAAATTATCCTGTTCACAGTTGTGTTCATCATAGAGGTTTACCTCAGCCACCAAAATGGAAGGAAGTCAGGTGCGGGAAGTAAAGCTCTGTCAAAACATCTACATCTAAACGAACGTCTCATCCGCACAGGCGCTCATATAGAATTCTTCGCCGTCCTTGCATTTCTTTCTTTATTCATATCACCTTGGATAAGTATAGCAGTCGTTCTGTGGGCAATTATAGACGAAGCCACGAAACCGTTGCTGAAGAACGAACGGCATTTTAGCATTATAGATGTTGGATGGAATTTCGCTGGTGTGGTTATCGGTACAGTGGCATGGCTGCTCACACAGTGGCTTGAAACCTTGGTATTATAAAATCAGCATCAACAGTCAGGTAAACAACCATATTCACAACTATTGGTAAAAATGTAAAATAATAGCAAAAATGGCCCCAATAGAAAAACTGTTGGGGCGTGGTTCGTTATGCTAAGCCGAGGATTTTTTTCGCCTGTGTTTCCTCGATGCCACTGTCAATCATATTTTTGAGAACTTCTTTCAATGTTTCAGCTCTGCCTTTTGCTTCCCCTTCAGCTCTACCCTCAGCAATCTCCTCCTGAATCGCATCATTCTCATATCTTCAATCGCCTTACACATATCAATCGACTCCTCTCCATCTTTGATTTCAAGTTATGAATTTGTAATTGTATTAATGACAACTGCAGCCTGTCTTGGAACATTATAGAATGCCTCATCCTCATACAAGGCAACATTCAGCAGATTTTTATCCTTTGAAAACTTGATGTACTTCAAAACAGTTCTCAAATCGGTGCTGAACTTATCAAGCTCCTGTTCCGAAAGCTCCTGCGGTGCAATCAGATTGATTCTGTAATCCGGAGTATACGCAAGAACACGTTCATCCTTTACAAGCATCATATCACGTATTGTCCTTGGTGCATCCCATTCATTTGCGCCGAAATACACAACAAGCGTAATCACCGGGAGCAATCTATCCGACTTATAAAATCCCGATAAATATTCCGCATTTGTATCGCCTGTATTATTAGCATTTCTATGGGATTTACCAGCATCAAAGACCTGTTTTGCGTATTGAAGCATATCGTATAATCCGTTTCTAACCGGCATAGCATAATGGATGTCCGTCTGATTTTCAATGCCAAGAATCAAATATGCCGCATTCTCATCTGCCATAGCTGTAGCCATTTTCAGCACATCTCGAAATTTCTGCACAGGCTCGGATTTGTTATCATCTCCGTATGGAAGAACGATTTCCGCCGTATCAAGTTCATGCAGATTCTCAGGCTTGATAACCTGTTCGCCGCCATATATAGTGTTGCTACTTAAAATAAGGAAAAGAAAGCTGAAAATGCATCATCAAGGGAATTGAATTCCTGGATGTGCATTTTCAGCCATTGCTTCAATATAGCCCAGAAGTGTTCAATAGGATTCAGTTCAGGAGAATACGACGGAAGGAAAATCAGTTTTCTATGATGTTCCTTTGCTATTTCAAACAGCTTGCCTTTCCTGTGAAAAGAAGCATTGTCCATCACAATGACTGTATCTTCAGAAAGGCATGGCAAAA
>CAMWHN010000009.1 GCA_947174085.1 uncultured Ruminococcus sp. | reverse complement strand
ATATAATTCCAAAAATTGACAGTTGCTTTTTTCTATGCTATAATTAATTTTATAACAAATATAAAAACGGCGGTGAATACACTTGAACTGGAAAAAATTTTATCAATTAGAAAAAAATAGATATTATCGCTTTGTTGCTACATTACAAGAATGCGGTTTATTTTTACTAAATGAAAATGATACTATGATTGCAACTTCTATTTTTGAAGATTTTGACATTGATGTTAGAAGCAATTTATATAAGGACAATTTAAATTTTTTATTAGAAAATGGCTGGATTAATCAAATTATTTTTCAGAAATGTACGCAACTTTATAACAAATTTTGTGCAATAGAAAAAAATTTTCCTGAAATCTGGAATGTAAACGCTATCAAAACAGCTCCCCAATGGCATGAAATTTTTTTACTTTCTGATGAAATTAAATCCATGCTTTATGTATAATAATAATAATTATCAGCTCCAAAATAGTTCACATTTTGGAGCTGATTTTATTTTATTTCTTCTTTTTGACAGGAGGACTAATTTGTCCAGTGCTATGCCCTGAAACTTGTAACCGATTCAAAGCCCTTTGTAATTTCAAATTTGCTCGTTCCAATCTATCAGGCTCATTTTGAAAAGCTTCAATTTTCGCCATAGCGTCCTGACGAGAACGTTCTGCCCAGTCTGAATCAATTTCTTCAGCCCATTCACCAGCTGTTACTATCACAGACGTTTTATCATCAGAAACTTTTAAAACTCCTCCGGCAATCGCTGCTTTTTTAATATCACCGTTTTCAAGTTTTACTGTCAATGCACCAGTTTTTAAAATTGCCACATAACGAATATGTCCGGCTAAAATTCCAACATCACCCTCTGTTGTTCTAGCCGTAAGCTGAACAACTTGCCCATCAAATAGCTTTTTATCTGGTGTGAGTATTACCAATCGGAAAGTATTCATAATAAAAAACTCTCCTTTATTCTTGAATATTCTTTGCTTTTTCTACAGCGTCTTCAATTGTTCCGACAAATAAAAATGCGGATTCTGGTAAATCATCATGTTTACCGTCAATAATTTCTTTAAATCCTCTGATAGTTTCTTTTAATGGTACATATTTCCCTTGCATACCTGTAAACTGTTCTGCAACAGAAAACGGCTGAGATAAAAATCTTTGTACTTTTCTAGCTCTAGTTACAATGCGTTTATCTTCTTCTGATAATTCGTCCATACCCATAATTGCAATAATATCTTGTAATTCATTATATCTTTGTAAAATACTTTGTACAGCTCTAGCCGTTTCGTAATGCTCATGTCCAACAACTTCAGGGTCTAAAATTCTTGATGTACTTTCCAAAGGGTCAACTGCTGGAAAAATACCCAATGACGAAATAGAACGTGATAATACCGTTGTTGCATCTAAATGCGCAAACGTTGTCGCTGGTGCAGGGTCAGTTAAATCATCAGCCGGCACATAAACTGCCTGAACTGACGTAATAGAGCCTTTATTTGTAGAAGTAATACGCTCTTGTAAAGCACCCATTTCTGTTGCAAGAGTTGGCTGATAACCAACGGCTGATGGCATTCTTCCTAATAAAGCAGAAACTTCAGAACCGGCTTGCGTAAATCTGAAAATATTATCAATAAACAATAATACGTCCTGTCCCTCTGTGTCACGGAAATATTCTGCCATAGTCAAACCAGACAAAGCTACACGCATTCTAGCTCCGGGGGGTTCGTTCATTTGACCATAAACAAGCACTGTTTTATTTAAAACACCGCTTTCTGTCATTTCGTTATATAAATCATTACCTTCACGAGTTCTCTCGCCAACGCCTGTAAATACAGAAATACCGCCATGTTGTGTCGCAACGTTATTAATTAACTCTTGAATTAAAACCGTCTTGCCAACACCTGCACCGCCGAATAAGCCAATTTTACCTCCTTTCAGATACGGCGCAATTAAGTCAATTACTTTAATACCAGTTTCAAGCACTTCATTTGAGGCAGTCTGTTCTTCATAACTTGGGGCTTCACGGTGAATTGCCCATTTTTCAGCCGTTTCAGGTGCAGGCTTTTCGTCAATCGCTTCACCTAATAAATTAAACATTCTGCCGAGAGTTTCTTTCCCAACAGGCACTTTAATCGGCGCACCTGTATCAATTGCATTCATGCCACGCACAAGCCCGTCTGTACTGCCCATAGAAATACATCTTACAACATCATCGCCGATATGTTGCGCAACTTCAATCACAAGCGTTGTGCCATTATTATCTACAGTAATCGCATTTAACAATCTTGGGAGCTTATCTTTCGGAAAACGCACGTCCACGACTGCACCGATAATCTGTACAATTTTACCAATATTCTGCATGCTAATATCCTTTCAATCAAATTACTTTTCATGCACAAGTTTTCCTGTCATGTTGTCTATACTGATTGCAATTAATTGCATATTACTAATATATTTTTTTATCACTTCTTCAACTTCCTGTTCAGAGGGATAATATTTCAAGCCTAGATTTCTAACTTGTTGCATTTTTAATTTTTCATCATGAACCAGCTCCGCTTTACCCATGATAACAACACTTGTGACATAAAAAGCCCAATCATCTTGTTTTTTAACACCTTGATTCCATGTTGTAAAACAAATTTTTTTGCAACTCTGAATAGAATCCAGTTTATGCCCTGATTTCGCACTATGCAAATAAATTTTATGCTCCTGTTCATCATAATAAAAATTCATTGGTACAGCATACGGATAACCATTATCTCCCAATACAGCGAAGACTCCACGCTTTTCTGTTTTCAGAATTTCAATACATTCCTGTTTGGAAACTTCTTGTTTTTTACGACGCATTTCTCTGAACATTCTTTTCACCTCAAAAATCAGCAATTACTGCTGTGCGCTAGCACCGCCAACAATTTCTGTAATTTCTTGTGTAATTGCACCCTGTCTTGCACGGTTATATAATAAAGATAAATTATCAATCATTTCAGTTGCATTATCCGTAGCATTTTCCATAGCTGTTCTTCTGGAAGCCTGTTCAGATGCAAATGACTCTACAATTGCACCATATAATAAACTAGCCACATATCTGGGGACTAATTTATCAAATACAGCTTCTGGAGAGGGTTCATATTCCACAGCGCAACGTCTGGGATTTTTCACAGCTAATTCTTCTAGTGGGATAACTTCCATTTTTTGAGCGACTTGCAAAATTGGTGAAACATAATTTGTAAATACAAGTTCTACACTTTGCAAAGACTCATGTCTTTGATATGTATTTAAAATTAATTCTGCCATATCCATTGCTAAATAAATATTCATATGTTCTGCAATATGATGATAAGCTTTTAAAATTTTAATATCTTTATTTTCAAAATAATCCACTGCTTTTTGACCAATTGGCATGACAATCGGATTACCGCCAGTTTGCTTAATTTCGTCAATTCTGGTTTGCGCAATACGAAATACATTCGCATTAAAACCGCCTGCTAACCCTCTGTCACCTGCAATGACAATTAATAAAACAGCTCCTTTTTCTGTACGTTTACGAACAAATTGCGAATTAAAATACATATCTTCAGAAGCAATTTCCGCCATTAGTTTATAAGTCGCTTCAAAAAACGGCTGTACAGATTCGGCACGTTCTTTGGCTTTTCTTAACTTAGAAGACGCCACTAATTCCATTGCTTTTGTAATCTGCATAGTACTTTCAACACTATGAATCCGGCGTTTAATATCTTTCAGATTTGCCATAGTTAAACACTCACTTTCAGCTTAAATATTGCTGATTAAATTCTTGTAAAGCCTGACTAAGAATTTTTTCATTATCCGCAGACAAATCTTTAGTTTGAATAATATCTTGTAAAAGCGTTTCTTGCTGTTCGGTGAGATAATCAAATAATTTTACTTGATAATCTTTAATTTTCTCAACAGGAATTTCATTTAAATAGCCTTTCGTAACAGCATAAATAATACAAACTTGTAATTCTACAGGCAACGGCGCATTTCTATCTTGTTTTAAAACTTCTACAATGCGTTCGCCCATGGCAAGTCTATTTTTTGTATCTGCATCTAAATCAGAACCAAACTGCGAAAATGCTTGTAATTCTCTATATTGCGAATAAGATAATTTTAGCGAACCAGAAACTTTCTTCATAGCTTTAATCTGTGCGGCACTTCCCACACGAGAAACAGAAATTCCCGGATTAACAGCCGGACGAACACCAGCATTAAACAAATCTGTTTCCAAGAAAATTTGCCCATCTGTAATAGAAATTACATTTGTTGGAATATAAGCCGAAACATCACCGGCTTGTGTTTCAATAATTGGCAAAGCTGTCAGAGAACCGCCACCATAATTTTCATTATAACTACATGCTCTTTCCAGTAAACGAGAATGCAAATAAAATACATCTCCGGGATAAGCCTCACGTCCGGGGGGTCTTTTTAAAAGCAAAGACAATGCACGATAAGCAACCGCATGTTTAGACAAATCATCATAGACACAAAGAACGTCTTTGCCTTGGTCTAAGAAATATTCTCCCATTGCACAGCCAGAATATGGCGCAATATACTGCAATGGTGCAAGCTCTGACGCTGTTGCAGAAACAATAATCGTATAATCCATTGCACCGGCTTTTCTAAGCGTTTCCGCAACGTTGGCAACAGTAGAACGCTTCTGTCCAATTGCAACATAAATACAAATAATATCCTGTCCCTTTTGATTAATAATCGTATCTAAGGCAATTGCCGTTTTGCCTGTTTGTCTGTCACCAATAATTAATTCACGTTGTCCACGTCCGATTGGAATCATAGAATCAATGGCTTTAATACCAGTCTGTAACGGCTTATGAACAGATTTTCTGGTAATCACACCAGAGGCTACTTTTTCAATTGGCGCATGTTTATCGGTTTTAATTTCTCCTGCGCCGTCAATTGCTTGCCCTAATGCATTCACAACACGTCCAAGCAACGCTTCTCCAACTGGAACAGACATAATTTCTCCTGTTCGTTTGACAGTAGAACCCTCTTTGATATTTTCATCAGAACCAAGTAATACCGCACCAACGCTATCTTGTTCTAAATTTAATGCCATGCCATAAGTACCGTCTTCAAACTGAATTAATTCGCCAGACATACATTTTTCAAGCCCATGAATATTCGCAATCCCGTCACCGACTGTAATTACAGTACCAATGTCAGATAAACTAATTTGGGCATGATAATTTTTAATTTGCTGTTTAATAATACTAGATATTTCATCTGGTCTTAAATTCATGCCAACACCTCGCTTTATATAAAATTAAAATTAAATTTAAGTACTCTCTTTAAATTGTTGCATACGATTCCGAATAGAATTATCCATTTTCGTATCGCCATATTGAATTATCATGCCACCAATCAAAGATTTATCTATGATTTCACGCAACACAACAAGTTTATTAAATTTATTCATCAACTTACTCATTAGCATCAATTTCTGTTTTCTTGGCAAAGGCACAGCCGTTGTGACAAATACTTCAATTGCATTACAATGCTCATAATAAAATCCTCTAAAAACCTCAAAGATTTCTAAAATTTTATTAAACCTATGCTTTTCCACAAGCAAGCACAAAAAATTTTCAGTAATCCCAGTACCATTGCCAATTATTTTTCTTAATATTGCAATTCTTTCTGCAATACTCAAAGTCGGCACATCTAGTAATAGCATAAAATCTGGATATTGCTTCATAATTTCGGCAATTTGCTTTAATTCAGTAAATATTTCTTTTTCTTTTTTTTCTTCCTGTGCAAGCGAAAATAATGCTTCTGCATAAACTTTTGCTACGGTCTGTGTCATGACTTGTCACCTAATTCCTGCAAAAAATCATCAATTAATCTTTCATGGTCTTTCTGATTAATTTCCTTTTCCATAATTTTCTGTGCCAATTCCATCGCAAGTTCTGAAATTTCGCCTTGCAATTCCTGTTTTGCAAGATTTTTTTCACGTTCTGTTTCTCTGCTTGCTTTCTCACGAACAGCCTGCGCTTCTTCACGAGCTTTTGCAATCATAGAATCACCCTGTTTTTGTGCTAATTTTTCCGCACGGCTGATAATTCCAGACGCTTCTTCTTTTGCATTAGAAATTGCTTGTGCATATTTTTCTTTATCTGCATTAGCAGAATCTAACGCATTATCTGCTTTTTGATAAGTCTCTGTTACTTCTTGCTGTCGTTTTTCCAGAATTTCATCTACTCGCTTGAATAAAATAAATTTAAATACCAGAAAAATTAATCCTGTATTAATCAACGTAAATAAAATCGTACCGACATCAATTGATAAAAAATCCAATGTTATCCCTCCATTCTGAAACGGAGTTGATTAGCCATTTATTTTTTTAATAAACGGATTTGCAAACATCAGGAGCAATGCAACTAGCAAGCCATAAATACCTGTAGATTCTGCAACGGCGCAACCAATAAACATAGTTCTTGTAACAGCTCCAGAGCCTTCTGGCTGTCTTCCAATCGCTTCGCAAGCTTTACCAACAGCATAGCCTTCACCAATACCAGGACCAATACCAGCAACCATAGCCGTACCAGCACCCAGTGCTGACGCACCTAATACAATTGCTCTTGCAATTAATTCATTTTCCATAATAAAAATCCTCCTAAATTAAAAATTTTTTATGTTTCCTCAGCGTTGCCGTCTGCATTAGAAATATAAACCATTGTCAGCATGATAAAAATAAATGCTTGCATAAATCCGCTGAACAGGTCAAAATACAGTGACAGCACTGCCGGAATCCCAATAGTACAGAATGCGATGCCAATTTTTTTTGTAATTACTGACAGCGCAAAATATAATAAGCTAGTAATTACCATACCGCTTACAATATTGCCGAAATGACGTAAACTCATAGAAACAGGTGTAGAAACTTCGCTTAAAATATTCATAGGCAACATGACCGGAACAGGCTCGGCATAGCCTTTTAAATAACCGCCTAAACCATGGGTACGAATATTTGTACTATGAATTAATACAAACGTAATCAATGCCCATGTCAACGGCACATTAAAATCAGCAGTTACACTTCGAAGTCCCAACATACTAATTAAGCTTCCTAAAATCGAAAACGTAAATAATCCTGCAATATAGGGCGAAATTTTCCGCCAATGTTTCCCCATGGTATCTTCTACAAGTCCATAGATAGTTAAAACAGCCCATTCTGCAATTACTTGCTTTTTAGAAACATCTTTCGTTTTCATATCACTTGTCAGCCAAAGCAATAATAACATTACAACAAGAATAATTCCCCAACTTAATACAACTGTTTCTGTTAAATTAATTGTCACACCAAATACATCAAAAGACGCAATTAATTTAGGTCCACTTACATCAATGCCATCTGGCGAACCTCTTAGAAAATCACTAATATTCAAAACAACTCACTTCCTTTTGATTGGATTATTGCGAACAGACAAAATTCCAAAAATAATTTTCGGATACAAGAACGGCAAAACGGCTGTGACAGTATTCACATAAGAAAAAATCAAGCTCATTGCAATAATAACTGACGCAATCAAACAGCGCAGTAAATATCCGATGATATCTTTCGTTTTTCCAAAGCGCACAGCATTTAAAATAGTTCTTCTTAACAAGCATAAATTTATTATCATGCCAATACTGCCGAGAATTAATCCTAGAATCACAGCAATTTGAAATTTTACAATTAATAACGATACAATCCAGATTATCACATCTAAAATAACTGTACAAATAATAGCAAAATATAATTCCTGATGTAAATCCTCTTGCATGTCAAAACCTCCTGCTTGCTGTTCTGAAAAAAGCCATTCGCACAACTATTATTATACATGAAATTTTCTAACCTGTCAAGAATTACAGGAAAAAAATTATATAAATAACATTTGCTGAAAAAAAGCTGACTATAAAAAATTCTACAGTCAGCTCCCTTTTATAATATTTAATTTTCAAATTCAAGTTTACCTTTTCGTTTCAAATGTAATGTACTATCATAAATTTCGCCAACAGCGGGTGCTAAATATTTCAGAACATATTTTGCACCATAAATCATATCCGGCAAATCAAAAACACCGTTCATGAGTTCTAATTTTTTGCCTTCTTCGCCGTTTGTAGTAAGATGCTCATAAAAATGCGGATTAGGAATCATTGCACCGTTACGCAATAAAGCAATTTCTGCAATTTTTTCATCTTGCGCATGTGTTAATAATAATTCTCCGGATTCTCCCTCTACAATATGCACATAGCGAGTACCAGCTTGTTTCTGAATAGATTCTATACTAGAAGCAATTTGCAAATACACAGCATTATTGCTTTCACGTTTTGTATTCATTTTATTTTTATATTCTTCTAGTTTTTCACGAAGTTTTTTATTTTCCACTTGCAAAATAGAATACTGCTGTTCTTTCAGGCGCAATTGTTCCTGAATTTCTTCATATTGCTGTGTACTCTGGGAATTTAAATTTTCATTTTGCTCTAAAGCAGATTCTAGTTCTGCACGCAATTCTTCATTTTCATCATGTAAACTATCTAACTGTCTTCTAAATTCTTCTGACTGGTCACTTTCAGACACATTTACATGCAAATCAGAAAGTTCAGACCGGAGCTGTTCATTTTGCGTTAAAACTTTATCTAATTCTAAGCGCAATTCTTGACTTTCGTCTAGCGCATCTTGATATTGTTTTTGAATCCGTTCTGCCTGTGTAGAAGCCTCTTGCAAAGCATTTTGATAGCCTGCATTCTGTTCTTCAGAAGCCAATAATTTTTCTTGTAACTGGGAATATTCTTGTTGTCCGCCCTGCTGATAATTTGCAAGTTCAATTCTGAAATCCTCCACTTGCTGTAAAGCATCTTGTAATTGTTCCTGCAAATTTTGTTTTTCCTGTGAAATTAAATTTCTAGTTTCCTGCAATTGCTGTAATTCTTCTTGTACAGAACGCATTTTAAACTGATAATCCAGATTTTGTTTTTCTACTTCATCAATTTTTTGTTTCAAAGCAACTTGTTCTTGTGATTCGTTCTGTAATTTATGAGACAATTCAATTCTGAAATCTTCGACTTGCTGTTCTGTATCTTGTAATTGTTCCTGTAATTTTGCGATTTGACTTTCAGCATTCTGCAATTGTTCTTGGTATATATTATTATTATTATTATTTTGCGCTTGTGCAAGAGCGTTCTGCAATTGTTCTTGATATATATTATTATTCTCTTTCGCCTGTGCAAGAGCATTTTGCAATTGCAATATTTTATTTTCAGCATTTTGCAATTGTTCCTGATAGATACTATTATTATTATCTTGTGCCTGTGCGAGTTCAGCTCTTAATTCCAGCACTTGTTTTGCAGCAGACTTTAATCTTTGACAATATTCTTGATTTTGATTTTGATAAGCTTCTAATTCTTGATGTAATGCTTCTTGGTCTTGGGCATTAGCAAGATTCGCTCTTAGAATTTTCATTTGTGAAATAGTATTTTCCAATTCTGTTTTTAAATTCTGATTTTCCTGTTCAAAATTTTTTTCTTTTTCCTGCATTTCCGTTAATTTTTCCTGCAATAAATTTTCCTGTTCCTTTAATTTCTTTTCAAGAGTTTCATTTAATTCAGAAATTTCAAGTAATTCTGCATGAGATGCCTTTGCCTGTTGTACAACCTGTTCAAATTCTTCCAATGTAACAGATTCTTCTTCTGCGTTCTGCAATTCTTCCAAACGTTCTTGCAACTTCTGATTTTCATGAAAAACGGCTTCTTGTTCGATACGGATTTTTTCTAATTGCTGTGTTGTTTCAATTAATTTCACATGAAAATCATTATTTTGTTTCTGTGATTCTTTTAATTTAGAACGCAAAGCATCTTCTGACTGTGCAGAATTTTTAATTTCCGCCATTTCGGCACGAAGTCTTTCGACTTGTTTAGCGGCTTCAATTAATTTCACACGGAACTGGGAATTTTGTTGCACAGCTTCATCAAGTTCTGCACGAATACTTTCATCTGACTGTACCCGGGTACGATTTTCAGAAACTTCGGCACGAAGTTCTTTAATTTGTTTTGCAGCGTCAGCAAGTTTTCCACGAAAAACTTCATTCTGAGAAGAAACTTCCTGTAATCTCTGTTGCAATTCTTGTGTAATTTCTGATTCAGAACCATTTGCTTCATAATTACGGGCTAAGCTTTCTAATTCCCTGCAATGTTTACTAGATGCCGCAAGATGTTCCTGTAACTGTTTTTTTTCTAATCTTAATTTACCGCAACTATGTTCCAGACGTTCAATTTTATCTTGTAAATCTTTCAATTCTGGAGGTGCAGAATTTTCTTGTACAGGTGAAATTTTATCCATCTTAGAAGAATCTTTTTGAAAATCTTCCAATTGCTGATAAACTCTCTGATAATTTTTCTGCAAGGTCTGATATTTTTCTTTCAGCTTTGCAAGTTCCGCCATGACAGATTCATCTACAGGCGCAACGTCCAGTTTTTCTTTTTCTAACAAATCGGTGGCGATTGCTTTATGACGTTTTACTTTTTGTTCTAATTCACTAATTTGCTGTTCCAGTTCTAAAACTTTGTCTTTATCTTTTTCTGCATTTTCCTTAACAGACTGTACAATTCTTTGATTTGCCTGAATACTCATTAACAAAAATCCGATTGCCAGCATTAATAACAGAATTATAATAATCAAAAAAATTGTCAAAATCTTACTCCTTCTTGTATCGGCAAGTTAAAATTATTTTATTTTATATCTGCATGTAATATAATCTTGCCTTTTTCTTCCAGCTGAATTTTAGAATCCACAGTTTTTACTTTTGCAGGCTCTATAGACTCTAGGCTATATTTCATTTGCCAATTTTCCTCAAGACCTTGCATTTCAAATAAATTTCTAAGCGGTCTGATACTGCTTAGTGTTTCCTGTGCAGAAGTAAAACCTTTATAAAAATACGGATTCGGATATGCCAGATTATCAATTACAACAATTGGCGCACCTTGTGCAGGCATTTCACGCAATTCTACATTCATGCCCATAAGCAAAACGCTTAAAAACTTTGCATTTTCATATTTCTCCACTGCTTCAACAGAGGTTGCTAAATTAAAATATTCAGCCGGTTGCAAAACAGGAGCATCTGGCACATCAGGAACAATTGTATTATCATCTGTGATATTTTCCACAGGCATATCTGAATTATCAGCACCAAGTTGATTTTTTAATTTTGCAATTTCCTGACGCAAAGCTTCTATATCTAATTTAGAACGTTCTTCCAGCATTATTTTTTGTTGTAGTAATTGTTCTCTTTCGATTTTAAGTGCGTCCATTTGCTGTTGCATTTCATCATAATTCAATCCCATTCTCTCGAATTGTTCTTGAATTGTCATAATATCAGATTTTTTTTCATCTTTAGACGCTTTTGCAAAATCATCATTTTGTTTTTGCAGCCATTTATTTTTCGCAATTAATTCATTGCATTTTTTTTGGAGCATTACAGATTCTTTACTTTTTTCTTTCATTTGCGCAAGTTGTTCTTTCAATTGCTTATTCAAATTTTTTAATTCATCTACTTGATCTTCAAGACCTTCTTTTTCTTCTAATAATTCTTCCATTTCGTCATCTAAATCATCACGATTAGAATACTCTTTTCTGGCATTATTTTGTTCTTCCACATGTTCCAACTGTTCTCGTAACAATTGCCGTTCACTGCGAAGATTATCTACTTCTTTCAATAATTTTTCATTTTTTTCATGTAAAGCCTTATTTATTTTCACTTGTTCGGGTTGCTTTTGCTGAAATTCTTCTAATTGCATTTTTAACTGATGATTTTCAGCATTCAAATCATCAATTTCAGCTGATAATTTTTCTTCCGCCTCACTATTTTTGTTTTGATTTTTCATATTTTCTAGTTCTGATTTATAATTATCAATTTCCGTTTGTAAATTTACATTTTCCTGACGAAGTTCTTCCTGTAATTTATTTTGTTCCTGTTGTTCGGCAAGCATTTTCTGTATTTTTTCATCATTTGTATCTTCTTTGAGAGAATCTAATTGCTCTTGCATTTTTGTATTTTCTTGTCTTAACAAATCAATTTCTTCTTTTAATTTATCTTGTTCTTCATCATCTTTTTCAAGACTCGCTTTTTGTTCGATATAAGCCTGATACCATCTATAAGTTTTTGCTTTTTCATTTTGCAATTCTGACGCACTTGCATTCATATTTTTTTGCAATTCTGCTATTTTCAATTCACATTGTTTAGAATGCTGTTGATAAGTTGTTGTTAAATTCTTCCATGTTTGCACTTCGTTGTAATACTCTCTGGATTTATTACTTTCTTTGAACTGGTCAGTATAAAGCTTAATCAGCACATTATACTGTCCATTTCTGTCCTGTGTCTCCATGATTTTAAGGCATTGTGCCGCCATGGAACGAATCCGACTGTTTTGTTCCTGTGTCAATTCCATAGTAAAACCCTTTCTTTACATAATAATATCATACTTAAGAATTTTAAAATTTATTTTTTTGCTGTTACGCTTACAGCAAATTATATTTTGCTTTTGCTGTCAGAATCCTTCTAACACTTTGATTAATTCTTTCTTCTGAAATTTTTCCATTTTGAACTGCCTGATAAACGCTTTCAAAAGCTTCATTTAAATCCACAGGCATAAGCACAATATCCACACCGGCAGAAATAGATAACACAGCGGCTTCACCGGAAGAATAATTTCCTGAAATCGTATGCATATCTTGGGCATCTGTGATAACAATGCCATCAAAATTAAGTTCATCTCTCAACCATTCTGTAACAACTGTAAAAGACAAATCCGAAGGCAATTTGTCACCTGCACCGCTAACAATCTGATGACCGACCATAACAAAATCCGCACCGGCTTCAATCCCAGCTTGAAATGGCAAAAATTCTGTTTTCTGTAATTCTTCATGGGTTCTGTCAATAAACGCAAACGAATCATTATGAGTATTTCCACTTGCCGCACCAAGCCCCGGAAAATGTTTCAACGTTGCGCTAACCTTACCGGAACTTTGCAAACCTTGTGTAATAGAAGCGACCATTTCAGAAACAACCATTGCATTATCACTAAAAATACGTTCTTGTAATTCATTTTGAGGATTAATATTTACATCAGCAACAGGTGCAAAATCCAAATTAAAACCAAATTGAGAAATATCTTCTGCGATATTTTGCCCTACCTGAAAAATTTCCTGTGTATCAGCGTTTTCACCATAAACAGCCATATCAGAATATGCAGTTGTTCCTAAGCTTTCAGAAACTCTGGCAACAGAACCACCTTCTTCATCAACAGCAATCCACATACTGACTTGATTGGCATCTTGCATATATTGCTGTGCATTTGCAATCATTTGTGTAATTTGTGTTTCATCTTGTATATTTTGCGAAAAATAAATAATTCCGCCAACGGGTTTTTTTAATAACGCTTCTTGTGTCATACTGCCAGACAGCACAGCACAATCTACGGCATTATCTACCAAACCTTCTGGAGTTACAATAAATAACTGATAAATTTTTTGTTCCAGTGTCATCGTTTCCATAACTTGTTCTGCACGTAAAACATTTTCATCAGGTGGCTCAGTTGTTTCCTGTGTTTCTTGCTCCGTTGTTTCTGGTATTTCTAATTCTCCTGTTGGCGTAATTTCAGAATCATCTTGTTGTGAATTTCTTTGTGCCTGTATCGCACAAACTGTAGCAATTATTCCAGCACCGATAATAACAATTGCCGCTAACAAAATTGCATTTAAATACTGTTTTTTTTCTTTTCCCTGCTTTTTTTTAGATTTAATTATTTTCTTAGATTTTTCTTGTTCGCTCATAAAAATATTTTCACCCGTCCTTAAACCAAAAATAATTGCACAGCTTGCAAGAGTTTACAAACATCTTGTAAAACTAAGCCAAAAGCTGTGCAACGGCATTCTTCATTCACTTCTGAATCTTCGTGAAAACGCAACATGTCCGTCATAAGCACATTGCCTTAAAAACTAAAACATTTCCTACTGGAAAGCGAATTAACAGCATGATTTGACCAGCAAGAAAATTCTGCAAACATTTTTCATATCGAAAATGACTTATTAAAACAAGTATAGCACATCTTAATGGATTTGTCAATAATTTTTTAGATACAGATATGGATTTGTCAATTTTCACAAGTTAGATTCTAAAAAATTGTCGTTTCTGATATTAGAATTTACAACAGGAATTTCCAATAAATCCAATGCTTGCTTATGCTTACGCTGTATAGAACGTCTGTCAAAAAACATATCTTCTGCAATCTGTTCAATTGTCTGATAAGCAAGATATTTACGATTTAAAATTGCTTGTAATTGCATATTACAAACACTTGTAATTACCTGTGCAATTTCTTCACGAATATTTGCTAATAAAATTAATTTTTTTTGTTTTTGTTCCTGTAAACTTGCAAGATGATTTTTAATATTATCACAGTTTTCATAAAGCTCTAATTCTTTGATTAATGCCATATCTTGCCTTTGAGAATATCCTAAAGCCTGTATTAAATATTCTGCATCTTTGGCACGTCGTAACCAGTTTATTTTTTTTTGCTGTAAATTCGTCATAATAACAGCTCCTTTCAACAAAAGAAAAAAAGCCATGCGAATTTGTATCAAATTATACAATTACATTTGAAAATATGTAAAAAATCTATTGACTTTGCATTGAAAAAGTGCTATAATAAAAAAACAGTAGTTTGTACAATCGTATTTCAGAAAGGAATTTTATTATGAATTTTAAAAAAATAATATCTGCTGTCATGGCAATCACACTAACTGTTTCAGGAGTTGCAACACTTTCTGTAATAGCAGAAAATACAACAGAATTATTTGGTGATATTAACAATGACAACAAAGTTGATGCATCAGATGCCGCTTGGGTTTTACAATATGCGGCTGCCCATGGTGCTGGCTATACAGATACATTAGAAAATTTTGTAAAAAATGACGGTGATACCTCTGCAAAAGCATTAACTACAAAAGCAGAGGACACAAAATCATTTGGAGATATTAACAAAGACAGTAGTATTGACGCATCAGATGCCGCTTGGATTTTACAATATGCGGCTGCTCATGGTGCTGGCTATACCGAAACATTAGAAAAATTCGTAGCCGATGATGGCAATACAACCATTAATAATCAATCTGGCATTAAAGACGATGGCGATACACTCACAATCGTTTCATGGAACGATAATGATTTAAAAAATATGATTGAAGTTTTCAACGAAGATTATCCAGACATAAATGTCAGATATCTCAATTGTGGTGTAAACAGTGGAAGTGGTGCAAATACAAACTATCAAACGTTTCTAAACAGTGATGAAGATATTGATTTATTTATTGCCGAATCCGGTTGGATTTTAAATTATATCAATGATGACAGTTATTCCGCACCCCTTTCAGAATTGGGGATTACAGAAAAAGATTATACTAACGCTTATGCCTATACAGTAGACATTGGCACAGATAGCAATGGCGTTCTGAAAGGCGCAAGTTGGCAAGCTGCTCCCGGCGGATTTTGCTATAATGCGGATTTAGCAAAAGAATATCTCGGCATTGAAACACCCGAAGAAATGCAGGAAAGAATTAGCGACTGGGATAAATTTGCCCAAGTTGGCGCAGAGCTTGCAGAAATAGCAGAACAAAATAACGAATGGATTACAGTTGCCGCCTCTTTGGACGATATGTGGCAATGTTTTTCCACTTCTACAAATTCCCCATGGATTATAGACGGCAAAATTAATACACAGACTGCCCGTGAATTTACAGAAATGCTTATCCCATATATTCAAAATGATTCTATTGATTCCACTGTTTCACAATGGGGCGAATATGACTGGATGATACTCGGCAAAACAGGCGAAACACTAGGCTATTTCTTTTCAACATGGTGTTTAACAAAAGGCAATCAATTAGAACAATGTTGCGGTACAGAAGGCAACTGGCGAATTGTAAAAGGACCACAAGAATATTTCTGGGGTGGTTCATGGCTTTGCTTATCTCCTAAATGTGATAATAAAACAGATGCTTCTAATTTTGTAAAATATTTTACATCAGAACCTGATTCCATGGAAAAATATGCATTAAAATCCGGTGATTTTGTAAACAATCAGCTTGTCATGGAAAAAATTGTTGCAGAGGGTTCTAATGCAAACGAACTCCTCGGCGGACAAGACCAATTTGCTGTTTTAAAAGACGTAGCGTCAAATATTAAACTCAATGAAACGATTACAAAATATGATGAAGATTTAAAATTAAGTTTAAGATATGCCTTACATACAGATATTTATGATGCTGTTTGGGACAATGACATTGATGCTGTAATTAATCAATTTTTGATAGAAGCAAAAAATTGTGTCCCAGAAAGTTTATTCCCTGATACATGATTTTTTCATATTACTATCTCTCTTTCTAAAAAAGCCATGCAGTTTCTAAAAAACTGCATGGCTTTTATAATTTATTAATTAACTCTCATTTGCGACAGAAATTGCAGTAATAACTTCAGTCAGCAAATTTGCAGGTAATGGCTCATAACGTAATAATTCCATTGTAAAACTTCCCATACCTCTGGTCACTTGTCTTAAATACATCGCAAAATCATGCATTTCACGCACAGGCACTTCTGCAACAATTTCCGTTTCGCCTTTTCCGACAGGTTGCATACCTAATACACGACCTCGTCTGCGATTTAATTCGCCCATAATATCACCAGTATTATCATCAGGTGCGGTTACATTCAGTGTATGAATCGGCTCAAGTATCACAGGGTCAGCTTTACGCATACCGTCTTTATAAGCAATAGATGCCGCCATTTTAAATGCCATTTCTGAAGAATCTACAGGGTGATAAGAACCATCTAATAAAATTGCTTTTAATCCAACAACAGGACAACCAGCTAAAACGCCTTTTTTCACACATTCTTGCAAGCCTTTTTCAACAGCAGGGAAATAATTCTTAGGCACAGAACCGCCGAATATTTTTTCTTCAAAAATCAAATCATCACTAACACAAGGCTCAAATGCCATTTTTACATGTCCATACTGTCCATGACCGCCAGATTGTTTTTTATGCTTGCCTTCTGCCTCTACTTTTTTGCGAATTGTTTCACGATATGCTACTTGCGGAACAGATAATTTAATTTCAGCTCCGAATTTAGATTTTAATTTTGCAACGGCAATTTCTAAATGCTGTTCGCCCAAACCACTTAAAATTTGCTCTTTTGTAAGCTTATCCTGTATATAACTTAAAGTCGGGTCTTCTTCAATAATTCTCTGCATACCAGAAGAAATTTTACTTTCATCACCTTGATTTTTCGCACGGACAGCCATAGAATAACAAGGATTTGGAAATTCCGGCATTTCTACAGTAACAATTTTATTAGCCATACAAAGCGTATCACCAGTACCGGCAGAAATTTTTACAGCAACGACAATATCACCGGCTTCGGCAGATTTAATTTCAGTTTGTTTTTTCCCAACAAGTGTATATAATTTACCAATTTTTTCTTCTGCACCTGTTTTAGAATTTATTACTGTCATATCAGATTTTATTTTACCAGATAAAATTTTTAAGAAAGACATTTTGCCAACAAAGGCATCTGCAACAGTCTTGCATACCAGAGCTGTTAAAGGCTCATTTTCATCACAAGGCAACTCAATAATATCATTACCAGAAACAGCCTGTACAGAATTTACTTCTTTTGCCGACGGCACAAGCAATTCAAATTCTTTTAATAACATATCAATGCCAGCCATCGTCAAAGACGAAGTACAAATAACAGGAGTAATTAAACCTTTGTTCATGCCGTTATGAATACCGTCAATTAATTCTTTCTGTGTAAATTCTTCACCCTCGAAAAATTTTTCCATTAATGCTTCATCAGTTTCTGCAACAGCTTCTGTAATAGCCGTCACAAGACCATCTAAACGATATTCTTTTTCAGCCATTTCAATATTAGGCACTTCCATTTCAATCGCCTTACCAGAACTATCATAGCTATAAGCTTTCATTTCGATTAAATTCACATAAGAAACAATTTGAGAATCTTTAATTACTGGTACAACAACTGGACAAACAGTAGGGCCAAAAACAGTTTTCAGCTCTGTGAGAACGTTATAAAAATTTGCATCTTTATCATCAATTTTAGTCACAGCAAACATAGTCGCTTTATTTAATTTTTTTGCCATTGCATATGCTTTTTTGGTACCCACACGAACACCAGACTTTGCAGAAACAGCAATTACTACTGTATCAGCCGCCGCAATGCCAGAAATTTCTTCTCCTGCGAAATCCAAAATACCTGGAGTATCTAGTAAATTTATCCAGTAATCTTCATACTGAAAACCGGCTAAAGCTGTTGTAATAGATGCTTTACGCTTAATTTCCTCCGTATCATAATCACAAACTGTCGTACCGTCCGCAATTTTGCCATGTCTGTCTGATACACCTGCACGGTATAGCAATGCCTCTGCGAGAGAAGTTTTACCAGAGCCATGATGACCAGTCAAGGCAATATTTTTAATTTTGTCTGCATGGAATTGATTCATAAAAAATAATTCTCCTTTTTTTAAAATGATATATAAGCAGTCCGACTGCCAAATTTCTTATTATTTATTATAGCACTATTGCACAATTTTTGCAATCCAAAGCAAACAATTTCTATATATTTTCTATTTTTTGTATATAAATTTTATGCATTATGCACAATAAAATTACTAAAATTTTACTTTACTTGCAATAATACAGCCACCCAACCGGATTTTTCATGCATTTTAATTTTCGCAAATCCATTTTTTTCCAGAACAGCAAGCACTTCGTCCGCACGTTCTGCAATAATACCAGATACAATTAAATAGCCATCTGGCTTTAAAAATTTTTTAAATAAACCAGACATCGCAATTAACACATCAGCGACAATATTAGCACAAATAATATCATAATGATTGCCGATTTTCTCGCATAATATATTATCTTGGCAAATATCGCCACAATAGGCAAGATATTTTTCACTTGGAATATTATTTTTATCTGCGTTTTCAATCGCAGTGCGAACAGAATTTTCTACAATATCCACAGCAACAGCAGAGTCTGCGCCTAATAATATAGCCCCGATAGACAAAATACCACTGCCACAACCTAAATCTAAAATTTTATCTTGTGTTTGCAGAATATTTTCCAGCAATTCTAAACATAATCTAGTTGTATGATGTTGTCCCGTACCAAAACTAGATGCTGGGTCTATTTCTAAAATAATTCTATTATTATCTGATTCTGAAATTACTTCCCATGAGGGCTTAATTAATAATTTTTCGCCAATTGCTAATGGCTTAAAATACTGTTTCCAGTTATTCGCCCAATCATCTTCTTTCACGTTACCGCAAGACAGCTCCAAACTCCCGAAAAAATTTGCATCATCAGCCTGTTTTAATTGCTCTAGTAAATTTTTCACAGCTTGCATTTGCTCTGTACCCTGTGCGTCATCTGGCAAATAAAATACTAAACTTGTGTCACAATTTGCAAGTCCCATTAAATCATCGTCAATATAATCCCATTGACCTTGTTTATTATCTAAAAATTCCTGAAAACTTTCTTTATCCTGTGTAACAAAGCCTTTCACACCTAAATCTGTCAACATAGCACAAAGAATATCTAATGCCTGTGTTTCGGTCATAATCTTTACTTCAAACCAATTCATAAAAAAGCCTCCTAAATTCTGCACAAAACCGCTAGTTTTCAAGCCAGCGGTTCTGTAGCAATCAGTAATATTTTATTTTAATTTAATCTACATTGGATAAGCTTGCGAAATTCAAAGAAATCCAGCCTTCTTGATTTTCATATACAACTTTTCCCCATTTGAAATCTTCGTCTACTTCCACAACATCAAGATAAGTATCTTCAGGAATAATATTTAATATTTCTGCACTCGTATCTGGTGTTGCTCGCAAACACAAATCTGTTTGAATATAAAATTTTATATTTAGGTAAAAATTTTTTTCTTTTGCATTTACTAATAAAGTTCTTGCCTGATTATCTGAAATATATACTGCTCTTGTAGCTTCTGTCGCAATAGCATTATTTACATCTGGTGCTATTTCAGGAGCAGATTCCAGAACGACAACTTGTATAGAATCTATATTTTCTTCATATTCTTTTATTAATGGGTCTACGATTTCAGGCATAAACTCTTCCGCAGGAATCACAATTTCACATTCTGTTATTTCTGCTGTTGTCTCTGTAGTTGCCTTAGTTGTAATTACAATTTCAGGCATTGTAGTAGTTGTTGTTGTTGATGTAGTAGTAGTTGATGTTGTAGTTGTTGTAGTTTCTGTAGTTGTTGATATTGATGTTGTAGTAGTTGTTGTTAAACTTGTTGTACTTTCTGTAGCCATAACAGTTGTTGTTGTTTCTGTAATTGGTTCTGAAATTGTTTCCAGAATAATAGGAGCTGTTGCCGGTGCTTCTAATACAAAATCTGGTGCTGTTTCTAGCAAGTTTGTTTCTGGGTTTGATTCTTCCGGAATTTGTGGGATATATTTTGCAGTCCGGAATACACGCAATGAAGTCATGCTATCAATGCCATATCTTTCATTCAAAGAACTGCTTGTACTACCGGGATCCATCATGAAAATTTCAGAATCTATTATATAATCAACCGCTACAAAATGCGCACCGTTTTTGACTTGTGCAATCACATAATAACCGTCATTTAACAAGTCTTGAATCCTGTTAATTTTTTCTTCATCTGTTCCAAATAAATTAATTCTGCTGTCAAATTTAAAATCTGGTGCATACCATGCTAACGCATTCCAATTCAAATCGCCCTCTGCTGAAAAACCGTTATTTTGATTTAAATACGCTATCAGCACAGCAGGATTAAAATCAGAATCTATTACTGCCCCTGACTTTACCATTAGCATAGCAGCCGAAGTCACTGCACAGCCAATACTTGCTACAGTCCCTCCACTTGTTCCAAGTGTCATATTGCTCCAATTACTATCAGTCTGTTTCCAACTCCTGTAATTATCCGTAATATTAGCATGTATCAAAGAATTTCCTAACAATGTAACACTAAACATCACAGAGATAACTGCACCTAATATTTTGGCTCTGCATTTTAGAAATGACATATGCTATCAACGCCCCTCTCATTTTTTATTTTGTTTTCGTGTTTTCGCTTGTTCTTTTTCAAACCGTTTCTTAGACGCTTGCCATTGAATATACGCTTCCGCAAGCTGTCTTGCTGTCATTGCGGATAGCTCCGCCGGATTATGACAATATAACAATACATTAAGAGCCTGATATAATACACTTTCCGGACAGAAGAAACGGGAGTGTTCTGCTAGCTCGTCTACAGTTGTATTGTCAGATAAACGCAACTGCTGGCGCATGTGCTGGAACAACGCCGATGAAGCCTGTTGCGGTGTCATACGAAGTAATTTTTTCTGGAAAATTTTTTCCCGAACATGAGGAATTATAATATAAATCAATCCTCCCAGAATCGAAAAATTTATTATAATAATGCCCATTTTATTATTATTTT
>CAMWHN010000008.1 GCA_947174085.1 uncultured Ruminococcus sp. | reverse complement strand
CCTTGATGATGCAATTTCAGCTTTCTTTTCCTTTTATTAAGTAGAATTACTATATCATCTGTACGGACAACAGATGGATGTGCGTGACCAACTGAAAAATCTGTCCTCAGACCTGATGAAAAAATTGTCAGAACAGATTTCTGCAAATCAGAATCCGGATGCAGAACTGCTCCAGCTCATCAGCCTGCTATATCAGCAATTATCAGAAGCAAAAGGAAAAAATGTGTACGGCTACCTCAAGCCGGAAGTCAAGAAAACTGTCGATTTGATATTTGCACGACTCGCACAGAACGAAACTATCCAACAAATGTACTTACAATGGTGTACGATGGAACAGGCAAAGCATGATGTCTATTCTTCTGCAAAGGTGGATTTTCCGGAACTGACCGACAATCCGGAATTCAAATCTATCAAGAATATGATTGTAAAAATAGTTTCCAATATGAAAATTATGATACCATCTGAAACAGAATTTGTCTTTGATCCGAATGAATCAGAACCGGAACAGAAAATATTTCATTTCCAAAGTGAGTTCATCAGCACTGATACAGCTTACAAAATAGAATGGTCGAAAGAATATAAACTAGCCTGTCAGCTATTTCATAAGAAAGAAAAATCAGAAGAAGAAAAACAGAAGTGTCTGAAATTGTTTCAAGCCGAAGCGGATTCTGGAAATGTACTTGCTCTCTATGAGTTAGGAAAACTGTATGATTCTGATTTTCTCGGAGAACCGGATGCAGAAAAATCACAGGAGTATTACACAAATGCACTGAAAGGCCTTTTAGATTTAGAAAAACTCGACTCTAAAATAAAAAATAATATCCAATATCGTATTGGGAAAATGTTTCAGAATGGACTCGGCACAAAGAAAGATGTCTCCAAAGCAATCAAATTTTTCAAAAGAGCCGCCGAAAGCAAGAACCAATGGGCAGAGTTTCATCTTGGCAGAATTTTTCTGTTTGGTGCAGACGGAATCAAACCAGATCGACAGCAGGCAGTTAAATGGCTCACACTGTCAGCAGAGCATGGGAATTCCTATGCACAGGAAATGCTTAACAGGATGGAACAGCATCAGAATCAAATACTTGCTGATACATCATTTGGATTATTTGTAAATCTGAGCAGAATTATTAATGATAATTATCAGCAGGAACAGAAGAAATTACAATCTCATGTGGATAGTAAATTAAAACGGATCATTCAGAAAAAGAAACAGGAGCTTGGCATCAGGGAGAGTTCAAACCAGACACCAACTTATTAAAGTTTTAGAAACTAAATTTGACAGTATGGTTCCGTTATTAGAATTAAAACTGTACACGGCGGTAAGGGAAACTATGAATCTGGTGTTGACATTATTTGGTTTGTAAAGAAATTGACTATTTTCACAGAATTGTGGGAACATAGAGTGGAAATCTGTGATTTAATACGTGATGCATTATGTGTTGACAGCAGTTGGTGTTCGAAAGAAGACTTGAAATCTATAAATGTAATATTTGAATGTAAACCACAAATGCTTAAGATGATAGAAGGAGAAGTAATATGGGATTAACATCTAAGCAGTATGAAATATTGAATAAATTTTCTGACTATATTACCGATACATGGACTGGTCGAATTAAGAGTGAGGAAGATATAGTCAGATTTGTGGAGGATATACATAAGCTAAAAAATTGATTGCCAGAAAATAGTTGATTTTCATTTGTTTTTATAGCTTTTTATTCAAAAAACACTCAGAAAAACAGCAATGAAAACCTTTTAGAAAATCGGTGATAAGAAGAATTTTGTCTGCTCCTTTTAGAGAAACAGTCTCACTTTTAAAATTTTTACACACGGAAATCAATTTTTAAAATAACAAGCGTTATGCGAAATAGTTTACTGGCATTTTCACAAATTGGACGAGTAAAAACTGCTGAAAAAACTACCTCTAAGTGATTAAAATGATTTTAATCACTATTAGTTAAATTTATTTACTAATAAAATTGATTTCCGTGATTTTTACAAGATTTTAGTTGAAAAAACAGGTTGTTTGTGGTATAATGAAAATATACTTTATGCGGAAAAGAGGAAAATTCAATGGCAAAAAAGAAACAAGAAGAAACGTTAAATCTTGAAAATATTCTGTTCAAGTGCCGTGATATTCTTCGTCAGGCGAGAAATTCCGGCTCTTTCTTTGAAAAACGTGATATGATGCTGACTCTTGTATTCCTGCGATTCATCGGGGAAAAATTTGAGGACGGTATCGAAAATCTCAGACAGAAACTTATTGAAGAAGGTCTTGACCCTGATGACCCCGATATTCAGGCGGCTTTCTTTGATGATGCCACTTTCACAGACGGTACTTATAATCTCCCTGTTGAGGCGAGATGGTCAACTATCATCAATACCCCTGCTCCGAAACTGAATGTCGCTCTTGATACGGCTCTCCACAGTATCGCTGCAACCAGCCAGCAATTAAAAGGCTGTTTTGTCGAGGGCACTTTCACAACAAGAAATCTTGCTCCAAATGATATCAAAAAAGTAGTTGATGAAATTAACAAAATCAGTCATAAGGCTTTCGGTGAAGAAAAAGATTTAATTGGGCGAGTCTATGAATATTTCCTGAAAGAATTTGCTGTTAATGCCACCAAGGAAGAAGGCGAATTCTATACCCCTCATGACGTTGTGCAGCTTATCGCCGCTATGATTGAACCCTTTGATGGTACACTTTATGACCCCTGCTGTGGTTCGGGTGGTATGTTCATTCAGAGTGCTGACCTCATCAGGGCAAGACAAGGCGATATCAGCTGTATCAATATTTACGGACAGGAAAAAGAACCTGCTACTTACCGCCTTGCAAAAATGAATCTCGCACTCCGTGGACTGAGTCATCATCTCGGGGAAGAAGCAGATTCTACTTTTACCCATGACCTGCATAAAGGTGTCTATTTTGACTATATCATGGCAAATCCGCCTTTCAATCTCAAAAGCTGGTACAATGACAATCTCAAAAATGACCCCCGCTGGATTGATTACGCTACTCCGCCCGACAGCAATGCAAATTATGCATGGATTCTGCATATTCTTTCCCACCTGAAAAAGGACAGCGGTGTTGCGGGTTTCCTGCTTGCCAACGGTGCATTGAATGATGATGTCGCTCTGGAAATCCGTAAAAAACTGATTGAAAAAGACAAAGTGGAAGCTATCATTATTTTACCTCGTGAACTGTTTATTACAACTGATATCAGCGTGACCCTCTGGATTCTCAATCAGAACAAAAAATACGGAAATTATCACGGGCGGGAACTGCGTGACCGCACCCATGAAATTTTATTCATGGATTTGCGAACATGGACGGAAAACCCTGTCAAGGGTGAACAGAAGAAAAAAGTCCATCTTGTGTCAGAGCAGATTCAGAGAGCTGCTGACATCTATCATACATGGCAGAACAGCGGAACAGACGGCATTGACTATGCTGTGCCGGAGCTGTACAGAAGTGTCGATATCGAAGAAATCAGAAAGAACAAGCACTCTCTTATCCCAAGCAAGTACATTGAGTTTATCGACCATGATTTGGAGATAGACTATGAAGCAGAAATGGCACGTATTCAGAAAGAAATGCGTTCAATAATTGCACAAGGTGAAGAAAGCGGCAAGATGCTTAAAGAAGCATTTGAGGGTATTGGATATGAAATTTGAATATATCAGGCTTGGCGACTTTATAGAACGTTCTACCATCAATAATAAATATGAAAAATATGGCACAGAGCTTATTTCTGGAGTAAATAATGAGGGAGTTTTTACAAGTCCAAAAGGAAATCCTGAAGGGGTAAATTTAAAGCCATATAAAATTGTGAACAATGGTGCTTTTGTATATAATCCCTCTCGACTAGACTTAGGTTCTATCGCATACAGAACAGAGGGAATGTGCATTGTTTCTCACCTTTATATTGTGTTCTATCTTAACGAGGAAGGTAAAAAGAGAATTGATCCTCTATATCTGTTCATGTATATCAGACGACAAGAATTTTATAGAGAAGTTCGATTCAGAAATTTTGGCAGCCAGCGTCCAGAGTTTAATTTCAACGACATGAGTGAAATAAAGATGCCGCTTCCTCCTATTGATATTCAGAAAAAGTATGTCGCTATCTACAAAGCCATGCTTGCAAACCAGCAGAGCTATGAGCGTGGACTGGAGGATTTGAAACTTGTTTGTGATGCCTATATTGAGGACTTACGGCGGAAAATGCCTGTTGAACCGATTGGAAAGTATCTCAAACAATGTGACGAAAAAAATACAGATTTAAGTATTACTTTGGCTCAGGGTGTAGATGTCAATATGCAATTTATTCCAGCTAAAAGAGAAGCTGTTGACAAAGAGAGTACACGAATTGTCAGAACAGGACAATTTGCTTTTAACAAGGTTGTCAAAAGTAATGGTACAAAATTACCAATTGCATTGAGAAGAGGGGCAGACTGTATTATCTCAGGTTCATATCAAGTATTTGAAGTTGCAGATAAAGAACATTTATTGTCTGAATATCTTATGTTATGGATAGCAAGACCAGAAACACAGCGACATTGCGGTTTTAATGCTTGGGGTTCAACAAGAGACGTATTTCCATTTGAGGAATTATGCAAATTAGAATTTCCAATCCCTGACATAGAAATTCAACAGGACATTGTCAATATTTATCAGGCTTATATCATGAGAAAAGAAATCAATGAGCAACTGAAAACACAGATAAAAAATATCTGCCCCATACTCATCAGAGGGGCTATTGAGGAAGGAAAAAATATAAATGATTTTTGCTAAACGATATGAAGAATTGATATTTCATGGTGAAAAACATGAAATTCGAGATGATATTTGCGGAGATATTGATTATAATCTTCGTGTAAGACTCGTCAATACTATGGTTATGTTTTGTGAACCAATGATTTTACGTCCAAACAGATATGATTCAAATGATATACTTGAAACTAACGCTTTTGAATATGCTTGCAGTAGATTTAATGAAATAATGGGAAAGCCATATCTTCTAATAAATAATATTTATATTTTAGCTGGCTATTGTCTATCTTTTATTTTTTCAGTTGTAGAATTACAATATGAAAATTTATCTGATAAAGAAAAAATCGCCTATTCTGATACATTAAACAATTTTTTCTGCGAATATGATTTTCAGTGGCGAATTCTTGACGGTAAATTAATTAAGATAGATGCACAGCAATTTGAATGCGACCTCAAAGCAAAAGCCGTTGAGATGATGAAAGAGCTAAAATATGCCGAGCCGAAGTTCCAGTCTGCATATACCGAGCTGACAACAGCGATTGAAGCCTTTGAAAAAGGCGATTATCAGTCTGCTATCAACAATGCAGGCAAAAGCTATGAAAGCGTTTTGAAAGTTATCCTCGGTGTTGATAATGGAAATGCTAATGAATTGACCCAAAAATATAAAAATACACTTTTATGTGTTCCAGCAACTATGCCTAAAGGAGGCTTTGAAAGTCAGGTAATGAAAGCATTACCATTTATCAGAAATAATTCGGGAGCTGATCATGGAGCAGGAGCAAAGGAAGTTGTTATTTCCAAACCAATGGCAAAACTGACTATTAATCTTGCGGCTGCACTTAATACATACTTGATAGAGGAATATGCCGCAAGTAAAGGTGATACTAATTAGTTTTGATGTAAGGTCTTACGAAAAAAGGAATGTGATACAATGGCAAAATTAAAAAACTATAATGGTCGTTTCTGCGAATCGGATTATGAATATGCGTTCGTTTCCTTTCTGGAAAAAGAAGGCTGGCAATATCTCGCAGGCGATAAAATGAAGCGTGTCTATGCCCGTGACGTTCTGAATACAGAGGATTTCGAGAAATTTCTCAGTGATACCAACCCCGACTTGACAACAGATGAAATCAGGCAGATTTCCGATATGGTACGCTTTGTCGGTGCAGAGAGTGACTTTGCTACGTTGCACAAAGTCTATAACTGGCTGGTTGATGGTATTCAGTTCACACCGCAGAATGGTCAGCCACGCATGATTTCTTTGATTGATTTTGAAGAACCTACAAATAACCTGTTCAAAGTAGTAAATCAGCTTACTGTTGACTATACAGATAATGGTCAGCTCCATAACCGTCGTCCCGATGTACTTTTATATATCAATGGTATACCGGTGTGCATTATTGAGCTGAAGAATCCTACTGATGAGAAAGCAACTATCGCAAAAGCATGGAAACAGATCAACATCCGCTATGGGAGAGATATTCCGAATTTGCTGCATTATTGTCCATTAGCTTGTATATCTGATGGAGTACAGACAAGACTTGGTACTGTCCGTACACCATATGAGCATTTCTATGCTTGGCGACGTGTCGATGATGGCGATAAGATATCCACACTGCCGTTTGAAGAAACTGAAACTATGATAAAAGGCGTATACAGTCCAAAGCGTTTTCTTGAAATTTTCAGAGATTACATTTATTTTCAGGATAGTATCTATGATAAGGACGAGAGGGAAATTGTCTGCCGGTATCCACAGTTTTTCGCTGCACGTCTTTTGAAAAAGAGTATCATTGCATCTGTACAGACGAAAAGCGGAAAAGGCGGGACATATTTCGGGGCGACAGGGTGCGGAAAAACCTATACAATGGCGTTTCTTGCCCGTCAATTGTCCATGCGGTGCGGAGACATTCCGGAAATGGGTTCACCGACAGTTGTTTTAATTGTTGACCGTGATGATTTGCAGAAACAAGGTGCAAAGCTATTCACAAAAAGCAAGGAATTCCTGAATATTGGAGAAATCAGTATTGTATCAAGCCGAAATATGCTTCGGGAGGAGTTAGGCAGACGGGAAAGCGGAGGATTCTACATCTGTACGCTTCAGAAATTCTGCGACAGAAAAGACGATGTTATCGGCTTGATTAACAGCAGAGCAAATATTATCTGTTTTTCTGATGAAGCACATAGAACACAACTCGAACATTCTAAAAAAGTACAATTCAGCAAAGATTCTGACAAGAACATGAAAGCTCTGATTTCTAAGCCTTATGCAAAAGTTCTACGTGAAGCGTTCCCGAATGCGACTTTTGTCGGATTCACAGGCACACCAATTGCGGAAACATACCAGACTTTCGGTGATGAGATTGACCGTTACACAATGGATCAGGCTGTCAATGACGGTTTGACAGTTCCGATTAAATATCATCCTCGCATGGCAAAAGTGCTATTAGATAAAGAAAAAGTACAATTAATAGAGGCATATTATCAAAAATGTGCTGATGAGGGAGCATCACAAGAGGATATTGAAGTCAGCAAAAAGGCGATGAGTTCGCTTGAAATCATCTTAGGCGATTCCGAAAGATTAGAGCGTCTGGCAGTCGATATTCATGACCATTATGTATCAGCATGTGCGAATGAGCCGGACAGAGTGCAGAAAGCAATGATAGTATGTTCCAAGCGTGACATTGCCTATGATTTGCTGAAAAAATTCAAAGAAAAATATCCGGAATGGTTCATAGAAAGAAAAATTCCAGAGGGTATGACTGCCACTCCGGAAGAAATGGAAGTATTAAAAGAAATGCCGTTCATAGCACTGGTTGCGAGTGTCGGCAAAAATGATGAAGCTGAAATGTATGGTTATCTCGGCGGAACAAAAAATGATAAGCGTTCTGATGAATTAGATGCAGCATTCAAAGCAGAAAAGTCTAATTTAAGAATTATCGTTGTTGTAGATATGTGGATAACTGGCTTTGATGTGCCGTGTCTGACTTATATGTATAATGACAAGCCTTTGCAGAAACATCAGCTCATTCAGACTATCAGCAGAGTGAACAGGAAATACACTGGCAAAAAATATGGCATGATTATTGATTATATCGGTATCAGGGACAATATGCGTGAAGCTCTGAAAATATACGGCGGAGATACCTCAATTGCCCCGACAGCAGATGACCTTGAACAGGCAACTATGCTGTTTCGTGAAAATTTAGGCATTCTGAAAGACTTGTTCAAAGGGCAGAATCTGTTGCCGTTCATGAATCCTGACACAAACTCTTTTGAAAGATATCATCTGTTAGCAGAAGCAGCAGAATATGTTTTCAGCTCCGTACAAGAATTGAATATAGAGGCAAAGAAAAAGACGAAAAAAGTATCATTCAAGACATATTTTCTCAAAATAGTCAAGAGAATGCGTCATGCGTATGACATCTGTCAGCCATCGGGAGAACTGTCAGAGGAAGAATCTGTTCTTGCACAATGCTTTATGGCAATTGCCGGATTCGTTCGCAAAATGAATGGCACAAGCGAAATTGATACCGAAACAATGAACAAAGCAGTTGCTCATATGGTGGGAGAAGCTCTGAAATACAACAAGGTGGAAAGTATCCTTGAAGAAGGTGAAGAGGAAGATATTTTTAGTCCAGAATATTTTGAAAAGCTATCCGATGTGAAAATACCTGCTACCAAATTAGAACTTCTTATAAAAGTGCTCCGTAAGCAGATTACAGAATACAAGAAAACTAATCAGGTCGCTACTAAAAAATATCAGAAAATGCTGGAAGAAACAATTAAAATCTACCATGAACGCAGAAAGAATCTGTCTGCGGAAGAAGCCGGAGAAGCACAGGAACAAACATCAGAAGAAATTATCAGAAATGCCACAGAACAAGCTTTAAAAATTCTCGAAGAAATGCAGGCTGACCGTGAGAGTTTCCGAAAAATGGGGCTCGCTTTTGAAGAAAAGGCTTTTTATGATATTCTGATGATTTTACGGGATAAGTTCAAATTTGAATATGGTGAAGATAAAATTGTAGATGGTGTTACAATGAATGAAAAATGTAAATCTCTTGCTAAAAAAATAAAAGAGATTATTGATATAAAATCATCATTTGCTGACTGGCTTAACAATCAGGTAATCCGTGACCAGTTGAAATTTGATATCAAAATCTGTCTCGTAAAAAATGGATATCCACCGCAGTACAGTCCAGAGGTATTCAGTAAAGTGATGGAACAGGTGGAAAATTTCAAAGAAAATAATTAAGAAAAGATTATCTGGAGATATAAGATATGTCGAAAAAAATCAATCCACCGTGAAACCTACCGGAAAATTAATAAAATAAGTCGTGAAGAACTGCAAGCGTTTCTTGTAAGACATACCGAAAATTTAATAGAAGAACTCACTTTTGAAAAAATACTATTGATCTGAAAGCAGTGGAAACTGACCTCTTCCAAATCAATGGCATCGAAAAAAACAATAAAAGCAGATGATCGCTGTGGTTGAGAAGCATTTAGAAGTATATTTTTTTCACGCTACTACGCTAAATCATTCAGGTAAAAAAGGCTGTTCGGATTTTATTTATCCGAGCAACTTTCTTTTTATTCGCCGAGTATTTCCATTATCAGCAACGCTTCGTCCTTAAATGCTCTTTACCCCCTTGACTTTTCATGGTAGTTATATTATACTATATACGGAAACCTATATCAAGTAGTATTAAATCACTACATAGTATCAAAGACCATACCAGGGAGGGCTTACAATGGAAGAATGCATGAGCTATAAGGAATACCTCGTCAAGGTCAAGGAGAGCATCGTGACCGAAAAAGGCAACTGCCCCATAACTTCGCTTTTGAAAAAATTACAGGGAAAATGATGTAAGGGAGCAGGCATGAAATTAATTGAGAACAGTTTGCGTAGCGATATATTTTCTTACGCCAAGAAAAAATACGGCACAAAGCCGGAATATCTATGGAAAAGTGCGCCGAATTATGCGGTACTTCGTCATAGCGATAACAACAAATGGTACGGACTTATTATGAACATCACCTATGATAAGATTGACTCGCAGAAAACAGGCACAGTAGATATTCTGAATGTCAAGCTCGATGATATACTGCTCCGTGACCTTCTGATACAACAGGAGGGGTATTACATTGGCTATCATATCAGCCGTGGAAATTGGGTATCTGTTGTGCTTGACGGTACTGTCGGGCTTGAAGCGATCTGTCATCTGCTCGATGTCAGCTTCAATGTGACGGCTTCAAAAAAGAAAAAGCAGGAGCTGCGCCCTCCAAAGGAGTGGCTGATACCGTCCAATCCCAAGTATTTTGACATCGTTCACGCATTTGATAATACCAATACGATAGACTGGAAACAGGGTGCAGGGATCAAGAAAGATGATACGGTTTTCATGTATGTTGGTGCGCCTGTGTCGGCTATCCTCTACAAATGCAAAGTAACCGAAACCAATATACCCTATGATTTTCATACCGAGGGTTTGACGATCAAGAAACTGATGAAGATCAGACTGCAAAAGAGATACAATCCCGATCAATTCACTTTTGAGCGCCTGAAATCGGAGTATAGTATCTTTGCGGTAAGAGGGGCAAGGGGTGTGCCAAACAGCCTGAGTACTGCTCTGAAAGGAAAATGATATGTACAATTATGTTGTATTTGATGTGAAAACACCAAATTGGGCAAGTGACAGAATGAGGTGGAATAATGCACGATATATGGAATCCTTGGCACGGGTGTATCAAGAAAAGCGAGGGCTGCGAAAACTGCTATATGTATTTTCTCGACCGTATGCATGACAAGGATGGCTCACAGATCTACCGCACTAAGGCAGGCTTCAACTACCCGATACAGAAAGACAGGAAAGGCAATTATAAAATCAAAAGCGGAGAAATGATACGGGTGTGTATGACCTCGGATTTCTTTCTTGCCGAAGCCGACCCGTGGCGTGACGAAGCGTGGGAGCTGATGCGGCTGCGGAGCGATGTTGTGTTCTTTCTGCTCACGAGGCGTCCTGAGCGTGTTGCCGAGCATTTGCCAAAGAATTGGGGCAACGGCTGGGATAATATCTTTTTTAATGTCACCACCGAGAATCAGTGCCGTGCAAACGAGCGTATACCGATACTGCTTGATCTGCCGTTCAGGCACAAAGGCGTGATGTGTGCGCCGCTGATCGGTCGGGTGAGTATTCGCAAATATCTCGAAACGGGACAGATCGAACAGGTGCTTTGCGACGGCGAGAACTACAGCGGCGCCCGAACCTGTCATTATGATTGGGTACGTTTGCTTCATGACGAGTGCGTGGACAACAATGTGACCTTTGTGTTCTGCAGAACAGGCAGGCAGTTTGTCAAGGACGGCAGGCTCTACAAGCTCGAAGGCAGTATCCAGAGTCAACAGGCAAGGAAATCAGGACTCAGCTTTCAAGGCAAGCCGATACACTTTGACTTATATGACAGTTGGGGCTATCCGGTCTCCGAGGAGGACAGATATAAACCTGTATTCCGTGAAAGATGCGATTACTGTGGTATGCAGATGACTTGTAATGGGTGCAGTGATTGCGGACGATGTAAGGAGGAATATTAGTCATGAAATTGCTTGTGGTTGAGGACGAAAGAGACTTAAATGAAATCATAACAAAAGAGCTGACTATAAATGGATATGTTGTTGACTCGTGCTTTGATGGACAAGAGGCGTATGAATATTTATCACTAAACGAATATGATGGTGCAATACTTGATATTATGCTCCCGAAAATTGATGGGTTTGATGTACTTGAAAGAATCAGAAACAAGGGGATTCAAACCCCGGTGCTGTTTCTGACTGCGAGAGATTCCAAAAAAGATATTATCCGTGGACTGGATTCAGGGGCAGATGATTATATTGCAAAGCCATTTGATCTGGATGAACTTCTCGCTCGTGTTCGTGTCATGCTCAGAAAAAAGGTTGAAACCCGTGAAAATATTTATCGTTGTGGGGAACTTGTTATTAACTATAATAATTATACAGTTTTTCGCAGAGATAAGCCGATTTCACTTTCTGCAAAAGAATTTCAGTTATTGCTGTATCTTGTAAGAAATCAAGGCATTGTTGTAACAAGAGAGCAGATTGAAAATAATCTATGGCATTTTGAAAGTGAAAACAGTTCCAATATTATTGATGTCTATGTACGCTATCTGCGTAAAAAAATTGATGATGGATATGACAAAAAGATGATACACACTGTCAGAGGAGTTGGTTACCAATTAAAAGCAGAATGAAAAACAGGTCTGTTATGACCTGCATTATGACAATATGGCTATTATCTGAAATTATCATGTTTTCTCTTATGACTTTGTTTGTCCAGTTATATATTACGCAGTCAGTTGAGCTTGCTGTCCGGAGCAGTCTTTCACGACAAATTACCAGTCTTTCGGAGCATATCGTGAGTGATCATGGGAAACTCCGTGTTGATGAGAGTAAAATTGAGAAAAAATATCCTGATATGTATATTGTTGTGATTGACGGCAAAGGGAATGTCCTATGGGGATCCGCCCCGGACGGTGTAAGAATTGATACGAAAAGAGCATTCGCACCTGCAAAAATCATGGCAGAGAAGGTTTCTTATTACTACATTGATCGGGATATCAAATACACAATGTCTGACAACGGATTTGTACGAGCCTATGTCAGCGAAAAAGATGTTCTCAGCAGTTACATTCCGATGAGAGTTATCTTTTTTGGCGGAGTGGTACTTGTGTTTGCAGTTTTCACTATAGCAATGCTGTATGCGCTGAAACAGTTCCAACGTTCTGTTAAAATAATGGAAACAAGTGTAGCGAAAATCGGCACTTCACAGCAGTCAGATAAACATATGGAAGAAACCGGTCATTATAAGGAAATTAACTCTCTTATAAAAGCTAACAATCGTATGTTAGACCGTATGAATGAGATTTTCAATCAGCAGGAACAGTTTTCTTCGGATGTTGCACATGAGTTAAAAACACCAATTACTGTGATTAAGGCACAAAGTCAGTATGCGTTGCATAATATGGAACTTACAGCTGAGGAGAAAAAAACGTTTGAGGTCATTTTAAAACAGGCACAGAAAATGCAGGAACTTGTCATTACGTTGCTTATGTTGTCTCGTCTTGAATCTGGGGACAAAGAGGAAATGCAGGAATTAATTGATTTAACAGAAATTGTTTCTGCTGTATGTGAAGCGGAACAGTACAAATTATCTGATTGTCACATCAAATTTCGGATCACAGACAGCAATACAGCAGAAACATCCGGGAATATTAATCTTGTTACGATAGCCGTCACGAATCTGATTTCAAATGCTGTAAAATTCAGTCGGGATCATGGCATAATCGAGGTGGAAACCGGCGAGAAAGACGGCTTTGTATTTGTAAAAGTAACAGATCATGGTATCGGTATGACGGAAGATGAACAGAAAAAAGTGTTTACACGCTTATTTAAGTCTGATTCGTCACGCAACAGCAACGGTTACGGACTGGGAATGCCGATTGCTTTAAAAATTGCGAAAAAGCACGGAGGTACAATCCAGGTGGAAAGCAAGCTCGGAATGGGCAGCTGTTTTATACTTTATCTGGCAAAGAGTCCATGAAATTTATTTTATGGATTCTTTGCCCTGTTTTTAATCTAATTTTAATGATTGTAGTTTATACTATTGCTAGGGGTTCTTTAATGATGAAAGAGAGACTAATGAAAAAAAAGAAAATGATAGCTGTTATTGCAGCTGTTTTGATTGTTGGTGCACTGGTCACATGCTTCGTTATCATGAATGCTTCACAAACAATAAGCGGTGATTGGGAGATGGTTGTTAACCCCGAAATCACAGATTCTACACCTGATGAAGTGAATCGTTTCCAAAAAGTATACTATGCCTTCAGCGAACCAGGTAAATACGGAGATGGAGAATATAAAACGATTTTTGACGGCGGTATTGAAGCAGGTGAATATAAACTGTCTGAAAAAGACGGCAAAAGCTATATCAATATGGGCACTGTAGACCTCGAATACAAAATAGAGGGTTCAGAGCTTACAATTACATATCCTGAAAGTTCTGATGAGCAGACGGAAGAAAGATTATCATCAGAAGATTATGTTTTCACAAGAGCAAAAGCACCCGAATACGAAAATGAAGCTTACGAAACCTTTGAAACAGACAAAGGTCTGATTGCAGAATGGGTAACAGAGGAAAGGTCTCTTTCTTACTATACGATTGAATTGTCCTATATCGAGACTGTGGAGTTTCTGGAAACTGGTGTTATGGCTATCAGATACTACAGCGAAGATCTGGCACTTGACAGATCTATGTATTATGCGTATACGGTCGAGGATAGTACTTTGATTTTCAGCCTCGTAACGGACAAAGAAACAACGTATACAGTTTCTTACACATTCGATCAGGATGGAAATCTTAAATTTGAAAATGATGAAACAACAGCTTCGATTTTTTCAGATGCTTTTTTCTCTGATGTGACATACTATCACAAAGAAAAAGATAATAAATAAGCTGTATAGATTGCGTAGTTCAGCTTATTGTAATATTACATTAAAATGAAAGGATGATTTTATGAAACACAGCCTTTTGAAACGGTTGCTGTCAATTGCACTTGTGGCAACCTGCATCACCAGCGTTGCTGTTCCCGATACAGCAATCTACCTAAAAGCTAGGGCGGAAGCATCTAATGCTGAGCCAACCAAAAACGAATATCAGATTTTATCACCTGTTCCGTCAGGTTCCTCAATCTCGCCTATTGAACAGCCTGCTCGTCTGGATTCCTTGAAAGGTAAAAGGATAGCTCTTGTCGGAGGAAGTTTCTCTGCTTCTGTGACACACCAGGTCATTGCTGATATGTTGGAAGAGGAATATGGGTGCATTACATACTACATGACAGAAGAAATCGGCAAGAGCGGTACATTTAACCCTAACAGTATCAGTGACAAATCGAAAGAATTTCAGCAGAAACTCAAGGAATACAAAATTGATGCAGTCATTTCGGGAAACTGTGGATGTGGTATTTGTACGGTAAAGGAGACAGGTAACGGACTTGCGGCAGAATATGCAGGAATTCCGGCTGTTGTGGTTGGAGCTGAGGCATTCGTTCCTCAGATAGAGTCAACAGGCTATAACAGAGGTGTACCTGTTGTCAGAACAGCTGCATATCCCGGAGCATTTGCAAGCGATACAACTGAAGTACAGCAGAAAAAAGCTCGTGAAAATCTATATCCCCAGATTGTAACAGCTCTTACGACCCAGATCACGCAAGCTGAAAAGGATAGAATTGCGGGAGATGTAGACGGTGTAAACTATGATGATATTGTCTTTACTGGCTCACACGAGCGTGTTCAGCAATTTTACGAGGTAAATGAGATGTCCGATGGTCTTACCGTTGTACCTCCTACCAGAGAAAAGGTCGAATATTACCTGCAATATACGACATATCAGGCTACAGATATTGTGAATACGAGAAATGGTGAGATACAGGATGTACCTCCTGCAAACAGAGAAATACTCGCTTATCATGTTGCAGTCAATGCAATTATGGCAGGCTGTCCGCCTGAGTATATGCCGCTGTGCATTGCCATTACAAGATGCTTTGCAAACGGTAATTTCTACAAGTCGCTGGCAAGTACGCACGGCTGGACTCCATATGTCCTTATAAGCGGTCCTATTGCTCGTCAGCTCGGCATTTCTTATGAAGACGGAATGATAAATGAGGAAGCCAACAAGCTTTTAGGAAGATTTGTTTCGCTCGCTATGTTGAATCTCGCCGGATATAAGATCAAAGAAAACCGAATGGGCACTTTCGGATATATGTTGCCGATTGCATTTGCCGAGGATGAGCAGACTTGTCTTGATATAGGCTGGAATCCTTATCATGTTGAAAAGGGCTATGATCTCAACACAAGTGTAGTGACCTGTGGTTCTACTCTTACTTGGGGCAACCCAATAGAAATAGGTACAACAGACGCAGATAAGGCAATTCAGCTTCTGTCATGGGATGTTACTGAAAAACAACAGAACGGTCTCGGTAACACCAACCCCCGTGAAGCTCGTATGATCTGGCTTACAAAGAATGCAGCCGCAACCATTGCAAAAGGTGCAAGCTCCAAGACAGAATTAAAAAATACGCTTATTGATACGGCAAGAAGACCCCTCTGGATGCGGACATATGCACATTATTGGGCGAATACGGGCTCAAAAATTCATATGAACACTACTTTCGATCAGCATTATAATGACATCAAAAAAGGTGTTTCTACTGAGAATGTGGAACGGGATTATGTTGCACAGACAGCTGTGCCGGAATGGCTCAAAGATGTTGTGCCGTTTTCAACAATTGATACCACACAAACGATTGAAGCAAACAATACGGGATTTGTAATAACCAGTGGCGACATCAGCAGCCAGATACAAGTTATGCCGGGCGGTGATACTTGTTCATTTAATGTGAATCTTCCACGCAACTGGGATACTTTGGTTGCGAATGAAGGATACAGCCCGATTGGGAATTATTATCTTTCGGAATAAAGCTTTTTACAAAAATCAGAAAGGATGATATTATGAAGTTCAAATACTTGAATCGTGCGGTCTCCATGCTTTCGTGTTTCGTGCTTGTAACAAGCTTTATGTCTGTTTCGCTTTCAGCTAACGCTGCTACATTGAAGGACGGTTACGAAGATGAATATGAAGCAAAGGGAACAACATATCAGAGTCTCGGTGTTCTGGAAGATCAATACGATCTGATCGAGCCGGAAAATAACAGATTTCCGATCATTTCTCCAAGCAGCAAATATGACAAGTCTTATCCCCCACTATTTATCGGAACATATGGGGAGGTAGAGGAATATTTTAAAGAGAATGGTATGACAGACGGCTTGCCTGTAGTACCGCCGACTAAGATCAAAGCAGAAAAGTTCATTGGTTATTCTTCTTACGGATATAAAGATGTAGTTGCTACTGTCAACGGAAAAAAAGTGAAAGCTTATCAGATCGCAGCAAATGCAATTATGGCAGGATGTTCACCGGAGCATTTGCCCGTATGTGTTGCATTTGTAGAAGCGTTAAGCGACAGTGAGTATCTTAACTCACTGAAATCAGGAAAGCTTACTCCTATGATGTACGTAAATGGGCCTGTTGCATGTCAAATTGGCATAGATAATACGCAGGGTATGACGACGGAAGAAGCCAATATCGCAATCGGACGCTTTATGGAGCTTGCTTTGATCAATCTGGCAGGGATTCAACGCACAAATGCTTTCGGTAATGTACAGCCGTTAGTTTTCTCCGAGAATGACGAAGCCTGCCTTAATGTAGGCTGGGAGCCGCATCATGTAGAAGAGGGATATCAGCTCAATGACAACGTCATTACAGCGACATCATTTTCTATGTGGGGCAATAATGTGACTCCCGCTACAGATTTGCCGGAAGAAATTATGAAGGTTCTTGCATGGGATATTACAGAGAAAAATCTTGGTGCCCTTGGCAGTACCTCTGTAGAGGAGCAGGCTAATACGCATCGTCTTATCTTTATTACAGAGCCTGTAGCAGCAGCTTTGGCGACTAAGTATAAATCTAAAGATGCTCTCGAAAGTGCTCTTGTGGAAAATGCAAGACGTCCGCTTTGGATGCGTGCCTATGCTTATTATTATGCAAACACAGGCGGCGCACTCACCAAATCATTTGATGAAGTTTATTATGAGCTGAAATCTACTGATTCGGAAGATGTAAAGTCTACAGCTTCGCCGGCTTGGATGAATGGCATTACATATTCTGAGATAGATACTGTTGCCACAATGATAAAGGGAAATACGGATATCATCGTGACTGGCGACAGCTCCAGAAATAAAACACAGGTTATGCCCGGCGGAATTTCCATAACAAAGAAAGTAAAACTATCGGATAATTGGGATAAGCTTGTGACAAGCGTGAACTATAACCCAATTGATAATTTCTGTCTTTCTGAGCAGGATCATACAATTACTCCGCCTGCAAGCGTACCATCAGTTCTTACAAATGGTACATATCGTATTCTTGACCCGGTATCCGGTTCATCAAATCTGACAAGAGAAGGCAGAGTATATTATGATTCTGAAAGCATGACTCTCTATTGTTATGCATATGGTGCATCAGGAACAACATCTGTAGTATTAGACAGCAATCATAATGCTTCTTTCATTTCTTACCTGACCAACTTAGGGTATAACAGTTCCTTTACTGTGAATAATGGGAAACTTACTGATGCTACTATCCGCTTTTCCTCCAACGAAAGTAAGCTCCGTAATAATACGATTGCTTTAACGGATAAGTCATTTACCGGACTTAACTTAACACTTCACGCAAATAATACCTCTAACAGCAACGCTGCCGGCGGTATCGCAAAAGATGGAGCTACAATAGAATTGTCAAGTACAATCACTTTCTACACAGTAAACCTTGATGGTGATATTGTGATGGGTGACACAACCAATGCAAGATTTGTGAAACTAAACGGTACAAAAATCACTGTTGATCCATCTGTGGAAGCAGGTGCAACTGCTATGATAGGTTCAGAAAATGCAAACGGTACTTTCAGGACAATGACATTTGTCAACGGCGGTGATGGTACTTATACAATCACATACAATACTGCCAATACATTATCCAATACTGCTTCCACTTTCTATTTAAAAGGCTCATTTAACAATCAGGATGATACAGATGTATTCCAGAAAACAGATAACACCGATGTGATCACGCTTACCAGAGAGCTGTCTGCTGGTAAATATACATTCAGACTTTACGACCTTGGCACAGACAAATGGTATGGAAAAAACAATACTGCCATTGCGGATACGACGAATCGTTTGGTTTTAGTGAATGCAGGAGATGCATGTACCCTGAATGCAACAGGCGGCATATATGAGTTCAAGTACGAAATTTCAACCAACAGGCTCTCAATTTATTCTGCAAATGATGTTCGTACAGGTGATTGCAACGGTGATGGGAACTTTGATGTCGCAGATATCGTTCTCTTACAAAAATGGCTTCTTGCTGTACCAAATACACATCTTGCAGATTGGAAAGCTGCCGATTTGTGTGAGGATGGCAGATTAAATATATTCGACTTATGTATGATGAAACACTTGCTTTTAAATAGCTGATCATCTCTCTATCTGCACATTCGGAGAGTATCCTATTGTGTTTATTCATCATAACAATGGAATAAATTAAAACCTCCGCAGAAGCTTGCGGAGGTTATTTTTATCGGTAAATGATCACATTTAGGATACTACCCATTTTAGAGAAATAGCAGAATGCTGATTTTAATGGAGATGAAGTCATCAATGTGTATGATTTATGCCTTATGAAACGAGTATAGCAGATATTTCCCTGCAAAGGGGAATATTTATCGATATTGCAGAAGGTCGGCTTTTCTTTTATAAATAATTCAGCTACATCTAACATCAATAAATCCTGTCAGAATTCAGGGTATGTTCATATTATCACTATTCAAATACATCAACAGTGAGGATACAAGTATTGTCAGTAAAATGACATATTGGTAGCCTCATTATTTGTCATTTTATAGAGATACCGGAGTTAGTGTGTCCAGTACACACTGGCTCTTTTTATGTCCTCGTCTCAAGGGGAGAGGACTGCCTATGTTCCGTCAGATAGACTGGCTGTGTATCACAGCGAAATATCCATGAGCCTTTGTTTGATTCAAGATTGCAAATCGAAATTCAAACGGAGGTACTTATGAAAACAAGATATTTTGAATACAGCACCAATCCGGCAGATGGCAAGTATATAGAAGTGTCGGAAGAACAGTTTATCAGGGATGTCATGAAGAGCAAGAACCGCTTTTATATTCCAATGGGAACGGTGGTCTTTGAATGCATAGAGAAAGAATTTCGGAGATACAGAAAAGAAAGAAATCATTATGTTTATCTTGAGAAAATGGAAGCAGAAGAAAACGTGATACTTCTCCCGATAAATGAAGAAATCTGTGAAATTCCTGCACTCGGATATTCCGAAGAAGAACTGATCGAAAAGGATTACACCAACATTCAGAAAGAAACCCTCAGAAAAGCATTGCAGATACTGGATGAGGACGAACGAAAACTGATTCATATGCGTTACTATCTTGAAATGACACAGGAATAAATTGCAGAGTTAATTGGCAAAACTCAACAATCAATCAGCTATGAAATAGGTGCTATTTTAAATAAATTGCACAAACTTTTAAAAAAATGAGAAAAATCGTTTTTGAAATTTAAAAAAAGTCTTAGGAAAAAATAGAGGGGAAAAATCTTCTCTGTTTTAGCTTGACAATTGAATAGCAGAAACAGAAATACAGGAATCCTGCGGACAACCTGAAGGGCTGTCAGCCATGACCCTATAGAAGAAGGTGAGCGATAATCCACGGATAAAACTTGTCAACTGAACAATCAGTTGTGAACCGGATTTGCAACCCAGCGAGCAAAGAAACGCAGGAGGATAATGCTACTTCCGTCCAGTCACAGCACCCTTTGATCGGAGAATCAGGCAATGAGGGCGGCTCCGGGAGAACCCCGGAGAAGTGAAAATCTCATGAGACTGCTACGCGGTCAGTCGTTTCTGTTGTTCCGTTCCGTGACAGGTTCTGAGAAAAATATCACGGATCGTCTGAAGTAAATTATTTATTTGAATCAGACGAAGGCAAACAAACTTATTTACGGCGGTTTGCGGTCAATTGTAAATCGCCGTTATCTATACATATCACAAACCAGATTGCAAAAAAAGGAGATTTACAAGATGAAGAACAACCAGAAACGGTGTGACAGCCGTAAACAGACAAAGAACAAAAATCCGACCATACAGAGTCTTCCTCTACCGAAAACGCACAGGTGTTATGGATGCGTCTGGTATCCCAGAGACACCGGAATTTTATACTGTCCATTTCAGAGCTGTGTCAGATACAGGAAAGGCTTTTCAGCCGAAGAGGAAAAAAAAGATGCTTAGACGTGGGGAGATTTATTATGCTGATTTGCACAGTGTGGTCGGTTCAGAACAGGGCGGCATCCGTCCGGTGCTGATTGTGCAGAATGACGTTGGGAATCGGTATAGTCCGACAACAATTATTTTGCCAGTTACCTCGGCATGGAAAAAGTCTATGCCCACACATGCTGAACTTGCTCCAGAATGTGGACTGAACCGACATTCCATGGTACTGGCAGAGCAGATAAGGACAATTGACCGCTGTCGGCTTCTGGATTATGCCGGATATTTATTGCTGTCCGTGGACAGGGCAATTTTAACAGCACTGGGGGTGAATAAAAGTGAAACAATACGGACAGGCTGAGTATGTGTGGTACATCATCGAAAAGTTTATCAACACCAGAATGATGATGCTGACTGCTGCACAGAAAGAGCAGTTAAAGCAGAAATGCCGGACAGAGGTGTTCCGGAAATATGCTTCTGCCAGAGAACTGGAGCTGATAAAATGATTGGATTTATTTTCGGGACTTTTTTCGGGGGTATTGTCGGTATGACAGCGACCTGTTTGTGTGTTGCCGCAGGACAGGCAGACCGCAGGATGAACTGCACAGATTCTGAGGATAAATTTTAGTGGATTTGGTGATTCCATTTTTTCATATTTTATGGTATGATTGGATTGAAAGGAGGCGTTTTTATGTCGAAAGTAACAATAATACCGCCAACCAGACAGGACAAAGCCGGAAAAATCAGAATAGCGGCATATTGCCGAGTGTCGACTTCTTCGACGGAACAGCACAATTCATTCCTTGTGCAGACAGAATACTACCGGAATAAATTTCAGCATTCCGATACGGAAATTCTAGTTGAAATATACGCTGATGAGGCTGAAAGCGGCACAAACGATATGCGTGAAAATTTCAGAAGAATGATAAAGGACTGTCACCGTGGTAGAATCGACCGGATCTATACGAAATCTGTCAGCCGATTTGCTGGGAATACAAAAGACTGTTTACAATATGTCCGTGAACTCAAGACAATCGACGTGTCAGTCGTATTCGAGAAGGAACGCATCGACACGGCACAACTGACTGATGAAATGATGCTGACCATCATGAGCGGACTGGCGCAGGAAGAATCCGTTTCCCTGTCAAAAAATCTGAAATGGAGTATCCGTCGGAAGATGCAGAACGGTACTTATAAGTCTCCAAATGCACCTTATGGATATGTGCTGATTGATGGAAAACTGATGATTTCAGAACCAGAAGCAGATGTTGTCCGGCAAATATTTGCATGGTATCTGAACGGATATGGTGTACGGCAGATTATGCAGATGCTCAATCAAGCCGAAATTCCTACAAGTAAAAATCTTGAAAAATGGGGGAAAGCACATGTCCGTTATATTCTGGATAATGAAAAATATACCGGAGATTCTGTCTACCAGAAGAATTATACAACAGATACTGTGCCGTTCAGAACAAAGAAAAATTATGGGCAGCTTCCAATGTACTATGTTTCTGGCACACATGAGGGCATCATTTCAAAAGAGATCTTTGAAAAGGCACAGGCTCTGACCGCTGCCAGAAAACAGGCGATACCATACACAAAAATGCAGTATTATCCGCTAACAAAAAAATGATATGTGCATACTGCGGAAAGAAATTCGGAAGAAGCATTAAGAAAAAAATCAGAATATTCTGGATTTGTGCTACACACAACAAGAATGCGGAAAGTTGTCCCAATCTTGCAATTGAACAGTATATCATATATGAAGCATTTATCCGAATGTTCAATAAATTATATTTTTATTATCGGACAATTCTGCTGCAGATGCAACAAAGTCTGTCAGAACTGAAAAGCAGGGTATTTTCAAAAAATGTTCATGTATTGGCGGTTGTTTAGGTTGTGGAACGATTTATAAAGCAACCAATTTTAAATATTCTGGTGTTCATAAAACACTTTTTTATGAAAATAAAATTACTAATGAAATTACACAT
>CAMWHN010000007.1 GCA_947174085.1 uncultured Ruminococcus sp. | reverse complement strand
CTTTTCAGGCAAAGAGAAAGCTGCTGTCCGGTATCTTAAACTGTGCGGATGCCGCTATAGAAAAAACCGAACAGCTTGCCGCAGAGGTAAAACAGTACCAGACGGATAAGGCAGAACGGGAAACGGGCAGCATTGGCAATATGGAGGCTGTAAACCCGGCTGAACTTGCGGTAGTGGCAGAGCCGGGGTTCCAGTATGGAGCGGAGGCTTTTGAGGCACACCAGCAGCAAGCAGAGAAAGCAATGACTAAGGATAATACAACAAAGAATATGCCTGTAAAGAGCGGAAAGAGCCGATAGAGAAGTCCTCTTGAATTGAACTTAGGTTTGATTCAAGGGGATTTTTTCTTTTGTTGGTCATTTTCTGCAAAAACAGGTCACTTTCTGCAAGGGATATTATGATACTGCTCTTTGGTGTCGTAATAGCTAAATATATCTTTAAAGTTTATAAAAAAATCAGTATCACATAATTCTACATACTGGGAAGGGGGGTATAGCAAAGCTTTTATGCTTACAGTATCAATAAGTTTTGAATAGATGGAGCTGTGAAACTGATTATATAATTATTTTCATTTAGTAAAAGGAGGAAGAATCATGAAGCACAAAAAAATTATTAGCTTTCTGAGCGCAGCAGTAATCATGGTTGTGAGCAGTATTACACCTGTATCTGTTGCAAATGCGTCAGAAGTAACAGAAATTGTAACAGAGGCAGAAACTTCTATGGAGGAAGATGCAGCAGTTTCAGAGGTGGTTCCAGAGGCAGAAGCAGAGTTTTTATCGCAGGACGAAATATCAATTGAAGATTTAGCTGCGATTGTGCAGGCTTCATCAGTGGCAGAGAATAATGACGAGGTAGTACCAGAACTGAATGTCGATGAAATATTACATAAAGGCGCTGGCAATATATCATTGACAGAAAGCAACATAAGCCTTGCGGGTTATGATGTGGAATCAGGAATTTCGATGGGAAATTTAGCATCACCGTCCAAAATGCGCAGTGCAGAAAGTATTACGCAGAAGTTTACAGATTTCATTACGTCTGAAGACGATATAAAACTTGTTCAGTTTAGTTTAGGTGAAGGAGACATTGTTAATGCATCTTTAAGCTGCCCTAATAATGATAATCTGGATTATGACTTGGTATTGGCATCAATTGGGACAGATGGTTCTTTATCAGTAATTAAAGCAAGTTCATTAGGTACATTTATAGATTCTAATACCGGAAAGACTGTTGATGAAGGTATAGCATATGTTCATAATCAGGCAACAGTAGGGAACTTTGCGATGTGTGTGTTGTCATCAAGTGGGAGCAGCTCATCAGAAAGTTTCACATTGACCATTAGCCTTGATGCAGCAGGTTCTTTTGATCGTAATGAACCAAATGATAGTGCATTTGAAGCGACAAGTATTTCTGGATTATCTGGAAATGGATCTCTGCATGTGGAAAATGATCAGGACTGGTATATTGTAAATGTTAACCAGGGAGTGTATGAAGTAACAGCAGGAAACTATCAGGCAGAAGTTTATGAGGCGACTGCAGGAAATCGTTTGGTAAGAGCAGATAAAGCAGGCAGTAATTATGTTTTAGATAGCCAAACATATTTTATCAAAGTATATTCAGATGCAACAGGCGATAATTTCGCATTTGGTGATTATACATTACAACTGGTAGATAAATCGGTATATTCAACATTACGGACAGCGTATGATTTTGGTGACTGGGAGCATGCGTATACAAAACTTCCAGATGTAATACCAAGAGGGCAGCAGCAAGCGTATTATAAATTCTCTATAGATGCAGGAGATAAAGTATATGCAAGTTTACTTCTTTCTCAATCTGAAAAGGGCACAATTATAGAATTTCTTGATAATAATGGAGAACCATTAGATTATGGATTTTCAGGAAGTGATTTGCTTCCAAATGTTGCGCCTAGAGGTTTAGTATCACGTAGCAATAGTAGCTTTAACAATCTTGTTGTTAATGTGGACGGTACTCAGACAAATAATGTTGCATATATAAGAGTAACAAAGTTAGATCCAATGGATATTTCAGGAGGCGGTTCACCTTCCATTAACACTCGGATACGTTCTGGTTATGGTACATTTACTTTTTCAGGTACAGCAAGTAATCCGGGAAACAGTACATCAACTGTTTTGACAATGAATTTAGCTAATAATTCAAAAGTTCCGCCGCATGCCATTGTAGATAGAATTTCTACATCAAGTTCTATTTCATATAGCGTAGGAGGTGTTCATCATCAATTAAATCCGGGCGGTTGGGGCTGGATTACATCGGCATATACATCTGCTGATAGTGGCAGCTTTAATATCGGGACAGAGAATAATATAGAAGTAGGGCAATTATGGGGATTTAGATACACTCAAACTGCATATATGAGTACAACAATGAGCAGAGTGCAAATGACTTTCCATTGGGATTATGATATACAATATACCAATTACGAGTTATTCAAGTAATTCATGTAATTTTATAGCGAAATATCATCTACGGCGATCCAGCTTTGGATTCGCCATAGATGATATTGAAAAGAAAGGTGAAAATTGATGATTAATAATATTTCATATCAATATGCGGCAAAAAATTATTCAGAGTATAATAAGACTTCGCCTTCGGCAGCACGTTCAAAAAATGAAAAGATTGAGGAATCAGCAACATATTCTAAAAAAAATGATGCGGCAGTAATATCAAGTCAGAGGAATGCTTCAGATCCGATTTATACAGAGCGAACATCTTTAAATCAAAATGCAACAAGTCAAAATGACGGAACAACATTTCCAATTCCTTCTATTATTGCAAAGTATGAAAAATATACGAAAGTAATTGATGAACATTATGCAAAGGTAAATGAAGAAAATAAAAAATTTGATAATCCGGCACAACATATATGGGATAAGTACTACAATACAAAATCCCCATATTATGTAAAAGGATTAACACAACGAGAACGAGAAATTTGTTCAGAAGCGGAAAAAAGGGTTTTGAATGGTTTACCTGCGGCAGTTAACAGTTATGATCCGGTTATACAAAAAACATTTGGTGGTGGGATTATGAACGATGCCGAATGGAATGATGAGGTGCGTAATGGTATAAACAATTCTGTAAATCAACTTTTTGAAGAAAACGGAATTATTATTCCAGAGGGAACAGATTTACGGTTAAGAGTTGATCCATATGAGTATAACATTCATGTGAGTGGTGTCGATGAAGCATTGGCAAGGCAGATTGAGCAAGTTCTCAATCAGGGTAAGAATGGAAAATACCTGTATGAACATTTACGTTGGTGCAATCCTGCATATAATGGGTTTGAGCAGCCAAAGCAGTATTTATATGATACAGCTTATCAGGGAAAGGCGGTTATGTGGCATTTTGTAAATGATCTGACAGGATTAGATATGAGAAAACTTGAAAACAAAGATGGCATAATGTATACGCCAGATGGTCAGAATCTATGGGATGTGGTAACAGAACGGTATAATGAGTTGCGAGCTAATGGTGAAATAGATGATTTGCCTATGTCATCATTGTATGAAGATTACAAGGTCTTTGCAAAAGAGGGGTGGGATAACGAAGAAGAAAGGGGACTTACCATTGGTTATAAGAATGGTTCTCTTTATGATATTGATACTGATTATGGGTATGGTTCTGAACAAAGAACATGGTTGGAAAATGAAAAGGTAAGGCATAGTCAATATTGGGAGAGCTATCAAAAAGAAAAAGAGAGGGAGCTGTATAATGGAAAAGTTACTTCATCGACATTTGAGCAATGGTTTGGAAAGCAGATGGACTATACAAATGAAGTCCTTTCCGAAATAAAAAGTAATATTTATGGGAAAAATGGAGTGTCACTAACACAACCTGATATGAGTGCTTTGCAAATACTGGTAAATGCATTAGCACAAAGAGGTCGCATTGTGCCTCTTACTAATGAAATTCTACATCTTCCTCAATCGTCAATGATACAAAAGAGGTTTGATGCAAAAATATAATAAAAGAGTATAACGGCATTAATATGAGATTGCGATTACGAGATGCCAAAAGAATTATTGGAGAAAAATGGAATATATAGGCAAAGAGAAAGCTGCTGTCCGGTATCTTAAACTGTGCGGATGCCGCCATAGAAAAGACCGAACAGCTTGCCGCAGATGTGAGACAGTATCAGACGGATAAGGCAGAACGGGAAACAGGCAGCATTGGCAACATGGAGGCTGTAAATTCGGTTGAACTTGCGGTAGTGGCAGAGCCGGGGTTCCAGTATGGAGCGGAGGCTTTTGAAGCATACCAAAAGGAAGCAGAGAAAGCAATGACTAAGGATAATGCAACAAAGAATAAGCCTGTAAAGAGCGGAAAAAGCCGATAGAGAAAAAGTCCTCTTGAATTGAGCTTAGGTTTGATTCAGGAGGAATTTTTTATTTGGATGGACGTTTTCTGCAAAAATGGGACACTTTCTGCATGGTGCATTGCTGTTTTGTTTGTTTATGCTATATTGAACATGACAGCCAATTATTGTTTTGCTATTTAGTATAAAGAAAGGTGGAATAAACATGAAGGTTAGAAAAATTTTAACAATGGCACTGGCAACTGCACTGGCTTTGGGAATGACAAGTAATATACTTGTGCCAAATACGGTTTATGCGAAAGAATCAACAGAAACCGTTTGGACAGAATTTGATGATAATAAAACGGTGGGAACTGCTGAGACTGCTGATATAGCAACATTTTCATTAGATGAATCGCAAATGACAGAGGAGCAGCAAAGCAAATATGAGCAGGTGCTGTCAGGTGAGCGGTTTGAGTTGGGAGTCGGTGAATCTGTAGTAATTGGTTCGGATGATGAGGGTGAAATTTCCATAAAATGTGTAAGCTCTAGTACAAGTGTGGCAAGAGCGAGTTGGGAAACCTCATATCAGAATTATAACATTTATAAAACGATTTTAGGTAAGGAAACTTTATTGGCATCGGTTGCGCTGGAGTGTACATGGTATAAAAATGGCATAGATGGATATATTCAGAATTTGAAAGGCACTTATACGGAAAAAAACGATGCTTGGCTTTGCTCATGGGATGATTATAAGGTTGCCCTGCCATATAATCATGCGCTGTGGTTGAACTTGGTTTCACTTGGCTCATCATATTCGATAATGCTCACGGCAGATTACAACCCTTTCAATGAGACTTTATCGTTCAGTATTGGTCAGTAAAATGAAAAAGCATATTATAGTGTTAGTTGCAGTGGTGTGTGTATGTTTACTTTTTGTATCTGTTTATCTGTATAAAGTTTCAAATAAAAAAAGTGTGCAGAACAATGGGGAAGCATATAGTGATTATCTTAGCCAAAGAGTTGAAGATGATTTTACAAGCATAGAAGGAATTGAATCGGCAAATGCGATAGTAACTTATGATGAGTCGCAAGATCAGTATTCAATAGAGCTATCACTAATAACTGACGAAGATATAAATGAAGAGCAGGCTGAACTGTATAAAAGTGTTCTGAGAAAAACATATGTGGAAGTAAAACTAACAATCAATGGTGTACTTAGGTAAGATGATATGCAAATAGTAAATAATGAATATATTGGCTGGCAGGTAGATAAAAAAAGTAATTAAAGGGAACAGGGAGTAAAACTGTTCTCTTTTTTACTTATATATTCTTAAAAATAGAGTGCATAGAAAGTCTTTTCTGGCAAAGAGAAAGCTGCTGTCCAGTATCTTAAATAGTGCGTATGCCGCCATAGAAAAGACCGAACAGCTTGCCGCAGATGTGAAACAGTACCAGACTGATAAGGCAGAACAGGAAACAGGCAGCATTGGCAACATGGAGGCTGTAAACCCAGCAGAACTTGCAAGTGTGGCAGAGTCGGGGTTCCAGTATGGGGCGGAGGCTTTTGAGGCACATCAGCAGCAAGCAGAGAAAACAATGATTAAGGACGATGCAACAAAGAATATGCCTGTAAAGAGCGAAAAGAGCCGATAGAGAAAAGTCCTCTTGAATTGAACTTAGGTTTGATTCAAGAGGTTTTTATTTTAATGGTCATTTTCTGCAAAAACAGGTCACTTTCTGCAAGGGATATTATGATATTCATCTCTTTTGCCGTAAATACAGTCAAATAAGAAGTTAGTTAATTAATTGCTGGTAAGTTATTAGCGTCATTTTCTGCAAAAACAAGTCACTTTCTGCAAGGTATATTGCTTTTAGACAACATACTTTTATAATTGATTTGATATGAAGGTTGATAATTAAGTGATGTTAAGCATCTAAGGTTCTTTCATATGAAAATGAAGAAGTATTAAATTATACGAAATACAATAGGTTATTCTATAATATATAAAATATATTAGGAAAGAGGGGATGAAAGAAATTTTTAATAATATATTTATAGGATAATCTGTATTTATTAAAATTTTATTCAAGGAGGTTTTTGTATGTTTAAAAGAGTTAAGAAAGTTATTGCGTTTGCATTAGCACTGACTATGTTAATGGGAATGGGAACTATGGTATCTGCAGCAGAAAAGGAAAGCGGTATTCCGGAATTAGCTAAGACTAATGAAGAAGGAATGACAGCTAGTGTTGCTGATGATCTGGAAAATTTGACGTTTGAAATTGCTGGTAATGAGGAAGGAATCAGTCCTTTATGGTGGCCGGGTGATGGACCAGCGCCGCAGGTAACCAGAATTGAACTTGAAGATTTTGGTTGGCTGCAGAACGGCAATTTTGGTGTTATCCTTAAAGTTTATGGATATGGTAGAGATGTAACAACTTTTAATGGAAGAACCATTTCGTGGATTGAGCAGGAGCCTTTTATCATTTCGGGAACAGGCGCAGATGGTTTTTATTATTTGTATGATTGTGGAGCAATAACAGCAGCAGGAAGTTATCCTTTTAAGTCAATCTTCACATCTACAAATTCTCCGCATAGACAGGTAACTTTTAATGATGTGTTTACCTTTAGTGCAAACTAATAAGGCAACACGAAAGTAGATGATCGCAGGCGCATAGGAAGAAAAACTATGTGTCTGCGATAAGTGAGGTAAGATAATATGACAAATATCAATTTTGGATTAGGTGGAATATCTAATCCATATAACAGAACACAAAATTGTAGAACACAATCAAATACTCAGAGTGGGAAAGTGTTTAATAGCACTAGACCTAAACAAGTATATATGAAGACAGATGATATGCTATATTCAGGTGGTAATGGAACTGGTCTTTCATTTTATATTAAGTATGCTGACGAATCAACAGAAGATAATCCTGTAGTTGTTGCTAAAGGTGTTGATGAAAATGGTAAAGAATTTGAAAAGAAAATAGCCATCAATGACATTAATCCATCATGTGCAAGCATTGTTGAAATGCGGGCATTAGAGGCACATTGCAATGTGGATAAGGGTGGCGGTCTTACATCTTTGCCTAAAGGGACAGGAAATATGGGATTAAATGATAGGCGCAATTTTATATCCATGTTTGAAGAAGCAATTCAAGATATGCAAACATTAGCAAGATACGATTTATCTCAATTTTATAAGAGAAACATGGCAATATATGAAAATATAGCAAGGCGGTTTAAGATATAATAGTAAATTTGCGAAAGTTATACTTGGACTCGTTTTGAGAGAGTAGCATGATTCTGACTGACAGAAGAATCATATGTTTTCTACATTTATTTGGCAGGCAATGATATTCAAATTATTGTCTGTCAAATTTTTTGTTTGATATAAAAGAGTCCTCTTGAATTGGACTAAGGTTTGAGTCAAGAGTTTTTTTATTTTATTGGTCATTTTCTGCAATAGATGGTCGCATTCTGCAAGGCATATTGTTTTTTTATTTTGTGTTTTTATAATTGTTTTATGTAAGACTTACTTACAAAAGTTGAGATGGTGTTAAAAGACCAAAGTTCTTTTACATATAAAAATCAAAAACAGTAGGAGGAACCAATATGAATGGAATTATAAAAACAATTACTTGGGTGTTTGTGCTATGTATGATATTTCCAATGATAACATTTGCGAAAGAACAAGAGATATCAAAAACAGAATTAAAAAATGTGCAAGAATATTATGATAATAAAATTAATGTTTCGGAATCAGTTTTTAGTGAAACAGCTATTCCAGCAGCTTCAAATCAATTAGATATTTATGTAGATGATTCTACTGGTCATGTTTATATAACTTTTTATGCAATTAAATTATGTTCGATAAAGACTTTTGTTGATGAAACAAGTGTTGACTTAATTTATTCAGCTCCGATTACTTCTTCTTATGATATCCCTGTTCCTAATCCTAATGAAACATGGATTTATATTTTTGATTGTGGTATTTTAGCTAATGGTTCTCATTATTTTCAATTTTCCGGGAGAAGATGTACATTTCCGTATTCAACAATTTCTTTTAATACACCGTTTATGATCGAATAGGAAAAATTAAGGAAAAGATTAGATATGCAGCGAACAGAATTAAGACAGAATTAAGGAAAATAGAAAAACACAATCCAATGTAGTACATCCAACATTACGCTCAATTATACAGAATAAGCGATCAGAAACCAAGTGGCAAAATGGGTGCTATAATAGGGAACAGGGTTAAACTGTTCCCTTTAGTAGTTATTAGGTTCTTTGATATTAATTTCATATTAATGCTGTCAGAAAACTTTATGAGAATAGCAGAAGCATTGGACGTTCCCCTATCATATCTCATGTATGAAAATCTAAATCAAATCCCCATAACAGAACGTATTCTGAATATCTTAAACAATAAAAGCGGAAAGCAGAAGGAATATTTATTACATATGCTTGAAGAAATGTCATTTGGTTTGGACAAGCTCTGATAGCAAGTGAAAAAGACGAATAGGGCGTATAGTGTTTTCTATGCGCCTTTTTCGTGCTAATTCAATAATATAATTAAGATTGGGTTAGAAATGCATCCAATATTTTTGATACAGCAGGAATGTCAGAGGTTATTTCCTTGAGCTGCTGTTCGGTTAGATCTGAGAACTGAGAAACTGTGCTGACATTATGTTTCTTCCATAACAGATCAGCTTTCCGCATGGGAAGAATTTCAAAGATGTATTTATCGTGCCAGTCATCAAGTGTAATACCTTTTTTTTTGAAGATAAAATATGCTTTCATGGTAAGGGTGTAATCCTGCTCGCATATGGTATATATGTCATTGGAGGTCTTGTGGTTAAAATCGCTTATACATGAGATACCATTTTTAAAGAACATGGGGTATATTTTTGCCGGGAATTGATATTTATCGAATGTTTCTTTGAGGGAAGAAAGTGTTCTTATCTGTATATTATGCTCCTGACAAATTTGTTCAAGTTCCGTTATGGTTTTATCGCCAAGATTCCGAAATTGAAGGATTTCTTCTTTGGGAATCGTAGATAGCTGTGACAGGTACATCACATTGTTCCTTATAAGGGTATTTTGCAGCCTGCTTGACATAGGAATGTCATAGACTGATATTTCGTTTTCTGGAGGCAGCAGATAGCCCAAAGGATTAAGTTCGGTGACAATGGGTTCAACAAGACAGTTTTTAGGGAATATTTTTGCCAATGTTATATAGTTATGTCCTACAAGGTCTGAAATTTTGGTAAAACCTGTGCTTAGTAAGGCTGATTTTACAGTGGGGGAAATGTTCAGGTCTTGAATTTTTGTATCCATATTTTGCTCCTTTGTATATAAAGTGGACTGAAACAAGTCCCATTATAGCACCTTTTCTACATAAAATAAAGAAAAAAGGACTAAAACTGGTTCAGAATGTAGGTGCATAATGGAACAAAAAATAAAACAGGATAGCATTCAGTTAGGAAAGAATATTCGGCGCATCAGAAAAGAGCAGAATATAGGGCAGACAGAATTGGTTGCATTGATGCAGCTAAAAAATGTGCAAATTACAAGGGAAACTTTGGTAAAGATAGAAAGAGGAATACAGCATATTAAAGCGACTCAGCTTAAAGCAATGAAAGAAGTATTGAATACATCGTATGAGGAAATTTTTAAAGAAGAATGAATAATTGGATTGGTATACATATTAGAAGCAGTTCCTATATGGCGGCTGTTTATATGACATTTACAGACATAATCTGCAATGTATGGTCATTTTCTGCAAAAAAATGGTCGTTTTCTGCAATCATATTGACGAACCTGTGAAAGATACTTATCATTTTACTTGTGAGAGTGTGACATTTAGCGGTTTTAGATATAGAAATTCCTATATACTGCCTTTGTATGATAGAAATAAAGTTTGCCACAAATTTGCCGAAATATAATAGAAAGTATGCAACATTGGCAGCAATTATGTTGTTTCCGGAAAGGAGGGGAACGGATGTTTAAAATCGCTATATGTGATGATGAAAACCATTTTACAGAAGAGTTAAAGAACATTATATCTGATTGTATGCTGAGAAAAGGACTTGTTTTTGAAATAGATACATTTAGCTCTGGAGTAAAGTTTATATCATTGGGTATAGGTATGCTCCAATATTCTATTATATTTTTGGATATTAACATGGATGAAGTCGATGGCATTATGACAGCTAAGAAAATCCGGGAAGTGAGCAAGGAGGCATTTATCATTTTTGTGACGGCGTTTGTAAATTATACGTTGGAAGGTTATAAGGTGGATGCTTTACGATATTTATTGAAAGGTGGTAATAATTTTAAAGGTGCGATTGATGAGTGTATCAATGCAATTATGGAAAAAATGAATTATACGGTTGTTACCAAAAAGTTCAATTTTAACGAGGGCGTCAAAGAGATCGCATTGGAAAGATTATTATATGTGGAAAGCAGACTGCATAAACTGGAGTTTCATGTTCAGGAAGATAAAATGAAGATTTACACCATATATGATACTTTGAATAATCTGGAAGCCGATTTGCAGGATAATGACTTTGTTAGAATACATCAAAGTTATCTTGTGAATTTGAAATATTTAATGAGTGTTGATAGGTATCAGGCAGTATTAACGGACGGAACTGCCTTGATTATTCCGAAAGCCAGATATACATACGTTAAAGATAAATTTATTGCATATCGAGGAGAAGTTTAGATGTTTGATTCATTACCAAGTGTGTTGATGATAGTATTTGAGGTTTTTTGCTGCAAGATATTTTTTGAGATATTTGGAAAAGTACGCTATAAAGGCTGGATCAATGCAGTGCAGTTGTTACTTTTAGTTGGTAGTGTGTTTAGCGCTGCAAAGGTCTTGGAAAATATCTTTGCCTTAAAACAAATTGCAATTATTATATTATTTGCCGCTTTTATGTTTTGGCATGTGAAAATCAGTATAAAGAAGTCATTGATACTGGCTGTTCTATATCAAGGCTTATTGTTGGCAGCAGATTATATAGCATTTCTGATTTATTATAGTGGATTGGCTTCAAGCGGTGAAACAACAGATCTGATATATGTGTTGGAAAGTGTTTTGGTTGTCCTACTCGGAAAAATGATTCTTTATTTTTGTGTTCTTATCATTAAGAAAAAGTTTGGGAAAAAATCAACGGAAATGCTTGTGGAGTCAGAGTGGCTTAAATTCCTGTTTTTCCCTATTTTTACAATAATTATGGTAGCTTTGTTTTTGGCTTTTGGATATGTGGAAACAACGAAGCAGCTATATCTTTTATTCATTACTGCATTTGGAATGGTAGGAATGAATATCGTGGAGTTTTATCTGATCAATGACATTATAGAAAGAGAATCAAAACTGCATGAAAATGAAATTTTTCAGATTCAAGTAAAAAATCAGACAGATATGTATCGGTCTATATCAGAAAATTTTGACAGTCAAAAAAGAAAAACTCATGAATACAAAAATCAGATTATATGTATTGAATCACTGTTAGGAAACAAGAAATATCCGGAATTAGAGAAATATGTAAAAGAAATTTATGGTCATTTAGATAAAGAACTGGATGCTATCAATACAAATAATGTAATTGTTAATGCGATATTAAATACAAAATATCAGGAAGCCGAAGCGAAGGGAATTGTTTTTGTGTTCCGGATAAATGATCTTTCGCAGATAAGGATGAAAGATGAGGATGTGGTTACAATCCTGTCTAATCTGTTGAACAATGCGATAGAAGCCTGTGAGAAATGTGATGATAAAAGGATAATAAAACTGAAATTTGTTAATGAAGATGATATGGTAATAATCGCTGTAAAAAATACATTCAACCATCCAATATGTTATGAGAATGGGGAAATAAAATCTTCTAAAATTTCAAGGGCAGAAGAGCATGGAATAGGAATTAAAAATATTATAAAGGTTATTGAGAAGTATGATGGCTCATATATTATTGAGGACAGAAAAAATGAATTTTATTTTTCAATCATTATTCCTGCCTGAAAAATAGATTTTGACCTTTTTATGGTCACTTTCTGCTCTGGACTATATATTTTCTGCAAAGGATATTGTTTTGTTCCAGTATTTCTTTATACTTGATGTTTAGGAAGGAGGTGCATGAAGTATGATAGAAAAGATGGCATTAAACTTGGTAAGCCAAATGGAATCTAAAAAAATGATAGACAAAGCTGATAGGGAACATTATGAGTATGCCTTGATTACTATGGCAGAGCATATCATAACAGTCGGAACTATATTGTTGATCGGGCTGGTTTTTAATCAGTTTATACAAACGATTTGTTTTCTGGTGTTTTTTCTTTCACTGAGAAAACGGACTGGGGGGTATCATGCAGACAAATTTTGGCAATGCTATCTCATGACTGTCATAATTTACATTGCAATTATACAAGCGGCTGTTGTTCTTTCTGAAAATCCGGTTACCATGTATGTAATGTTGTCCTTTGCGGTACTTGTAATTGAGGTTATAGGAACTGTCAATCATCCTAATATGGATATGGATAAAGACGAGCTGCTGGAGTCAAAGAAAGTAGCCAGGTTATGCGTCTTAATGGAAACATCTGTGATTGCAGTATTGATTGCGTTGAAAATCAATGCGCTGTATGTAAGTTATATGTCATTGGCTGTCATATTATGTGCATCCTTACTATGTGTAGCAAAAGTTATAAAACAGGAGGTAAAAGTAAAATGAAGAAAACAGAGAAAATCAATAACACAGTTTTAAAGGCAGTGGAAAGAATTGCCCGGAACGAGGTCGAAAAGAATTGTTATGACTGGCCTCCGATTTGTGCGGGATTATTTCATCAGCCGAAAAGACCAAAGAATGTAAAAAAAGAAAACAGCAGCTTATAAGGGCAGCGAGGGAAGCTCTTGGATATTCAACGAGAGTTTCTTTGTCGAGAACTGTCAGGCTCAGCGAAACAGAACATAAGCAGATTGGTTTTGAAAAGAGATATTGCAAGGTGCAGTATCTCTTTTTTGTTACAAAAAAATGAAACCAAATTCTTCCCAATGACGTATTGATAGGAAATTTGGGCAGATGGGATTTGGGCGAATGGACGAGAGAAGACTATTAAAAAAGCTGCAGAATGGAGATGAAAAAGCATTTGAGAAAATAATAGATATATATAGTGCCTATATTGTCAAAATCGTCGGAAGCCTGATTAGCTCAAAGGGAACAAAGGAAGATATTGAGGAGGTGGTTGCAGACACATTTATCGCATTATGGCAGACAGCAGAAAGGATCAATTATAAAAAATACAGCAGTATTAAGGCATACATAGCAGTCATTGCAAGGAATAAAGCAAAGGATTGGTTAAGAAATAACGGACAGGATTTGCAGTTGCTGGATGATGTTTTGCTGGTTGATAACAGCTTAGAGCAATTGATCGTTCAAAGAGAACAGCAAAGAATCATAGCAAAAACTTTGAAGCAGCTAAAGCCTTTGGACTGGAAAATTTTTGTTGCCTATTATTATCAGTACAAAAAGATAGAAGAAATTGCACGGGAATTTCAAATGAACCCGCAGACTGTAAAAACCAGACTGCGGCGTGGTAGAGAAATGCTTAAAAAAATTCTTATTAAAGAGGGCTATAACAATAATGAAAATTAGAATAAGTGATATGTTAGATAATGCTTCTGAACTAATCGAGGAAAATGTGGAAGCTGAATATGCTGCTGATAATAAAAGGATTAAGGAAATTGTATTTTCAAAAGTAAATCCTGTGAAGAAAGTCCATAGACGTAAGCAATATGTGGCAGTTCTGCTTATATTTCTTGTAATTGGTAGTATGACTGTGGGTGCGAAAGAATTACTGCGTTCTGCCGGAATCATAGGCAGTAATAAGGATACAATAATGCAACAACAGATAGGACATAGGGCAGAAGAAGATTTTGCTTATCATTTTAATAACTTTGTTGACTTCCAAACGGATCTGATTAGTGTGGAAAATTTATATGAAGAGAATATTCCTGTTGCAAAATACATTGTGGAAATACCCGTAGATATTGAGGGGAAGTTGCCGGAGAGCTATATGGATAACGGATCAATGATAATTTTTACCCAAAGCAATAATGACGGGTGGAATGCGGCGGAAGATACAATACTGCACTTTGATTTCACACAAGGGCAGATTGACGGGACAGATCTGGCACAGCCGGGTATCTTGGAGGTTGGCTATATATTAAATGGGGAATTAAAGCAACTGCAAATGATAAGCCAAAATTTCTACAGTGTGGATTTCTGTTCAGAGTGTGAAGGAACATATTATTTTTATCTGAAGAACTGTTCCAGCGATAGGATTATTATTACAGAAGGAAATATCAACGCAATGCAAGGAGGCATGAATAATGAGAGAGAATGAACAAAAAGAGATAATACCAACTTTAAAAACAGTTCCTATAAAGGAGGATGTATCTCAAGGAAAAAGAATGGGACTACCGCAGACGTATATTGAAGGCGGAAATACGGTATCTTTTATGGACAGTGATGGAAGCATGTTCTATGTGGCAGGAGGAACAAAAGTAAGTTTCAGCGTTGAACTGGATAGATCAGCCTCTGTTCAAATGGGATATATCGGTAACAATAGCGCAAAGACACAAACATATAGCGGAACAGGAAGTTCGCATAATACGTCATTTAAGATTTCTAATACTGGTTATTACAGATTTTACGTTACAAATACATCTTCAAGTACCATACAGGTAACTGGAGGCACAATCAGCTTTTAACATATTTCAGATTACAAGGAGGTAAACATGAAAAGACGGATCTTAAAAATTATGAAATGGGTGTTTGTGGTTTTACTGGGTGCTATTGTAGTATTGGTAATTTGGAATTTTATCTGTAAAATAGCAGAGCAGTCTAAGATCGGAGCTGCATATGGAAGTGTTATTGAAGTGAATGGTAATAATATGACGGTAGATATAAAAGGGGAGGATAACGAAACAACAATTATATTATTGCCCGGTTGGGGGTCACCGTCACCAATTCTTGAATTTCTTCCGCTGGCGGAAGAACTATCAAAGGATTTTCGGGTTATTACCATAGAACCGTTTGGATACGGGCTTTCAGATAAAGTCGGAACAGAACGGGAAATCAACGTAATTGTGGAAGAACTGCATGAATGCACGCAAAAGCTAGGCTGTGATCAGTATTATTTAATGGCGCATTCACTTTCAGGTTTGTATTCATTATACTGGGCAAATGCTTATCCACAGGAAGTACAGGGGTTTATAGGAATTGATCCGTCTGTTCCCAAACAGTCGGATGAAGAGCCGCTACCGATTAAAATGGTAACACTGAACAAACTATCAGCATACTTCCAGAAAACAGTAAGCGTATTGGGTATTACCCGGATATTATCTATTGGAAGCCCGGAAAATGCAATCTATGCCGATTCCTCTTATCCGTATTCAGAAAGGGAGTTGGATGTGTTCCGTATTTTGTCTATGGATTTTGCATATAACAAAAATATTATGAATGAGTTAAATCACATGGAAGATAGTCTGGAGTCCGTAAGAGATATGAAATTCCCTGAAACAATTCCAGTATTACAGTTCGTTTCGGGGGATAACTGTGAACTACTGGAAACATGGGAAATGCTGCATAGGGAAGTTATTACAGAAACAGATAAGAGTGAGGTGCTACGGCTGGATGGTGGGCATTATCTACATTTTGGAAGGAAACAGGAGGTTGTTGAGAAGGTAAAGGAATGGTTACAAAAATAAAATGAATTAGTTAGAAGATGAAAGTTATATGGACGGGATGAAATTGTAATAATTTTAATTTCTTCCCGTCTTTTTAGTATAAAAAGCCTTTCAGAATGATATTGTGTAAAGCTGAAAGGTTTTTTTGTGTCATTTTCTGCAAGAACAGTCCACTTTCTGCAAGGGTAATTGAACTTTAGCTATGCTTTGCTAGTATAAGAGTAGGTAAATTTATTGAATGTACATAAATATGTAACTATGAAGATTGCAAATATATATTTTAGGAGGTGTTGGAAATTAATAAGCATTTTGGATTCATCAATAATGTTTGATTGTGCATTCTGTAAGTTTATGATTGAATAATAAAATGATTCGCTTGGACCTTTTTAGGAGAGCGATATAGTTCTGAATGGTAGAGGAACTGTGGAAAGGAGACATATGGATTTAGGTTTATCAAATTTAACCAATAATTATTATCTCAATTATGTTAATAAGCAAAGTAAATCAGCAGCGGCGAATAATAGTGTTGGTTTTAATGGTATTTTGTCTGCTAAAGCAACGGAAGAGACGGCTAAAACACAGTGTAGCTTTAAGGATATGTGGCAGTCAAGGTTTCCGGGAGCGTATTATCATACGATGGATGGAACAAGTATATCACAAGGAGCATGGGATAGAAATGATTTTCCTGTTGAGAAGTTTTTTCAAGACAATACAGATGAATCTGTATTGAATTGGACATCTAATGGGGTAGAGCCGGCAGCAACTAGTTCACAAGTACAGTCAAGGTGGAATTCTACTTTAGGGCAGAAGTCAATTATTGTACCGCCAGAATTGGAGGAAAAAATGAATAATGATCCTGAACTGGCAAAAAAGGTAATGGCAAATGTGGAAAACTTTATTGCCACATATTCTGCTACATCAGTTAGACCAGGCAGGATATGTTCTTGGGTAATTTCTCTTGATGAAAATGGAGAAATTGAGAAATATCGTGTAACAGGTGGTGGTGGTAATTTGGTAGGACCGACAGAAGAAGAACAGCGACAATTTGAAGCAGAACAGGCAGCAAAGCAAAAACGAAGAGAAGAATATATGCGAATAGTGAAAGAAAGTTCTTTAAAAAGGGCTGAAGCTGAACACGAACTACGTTCAGAACAGATTAAAGAGAATCAGCTAAAAGAGAAAGATCAGCATTATCAGCAAAGAATATATGATAAAGTGGTCGAGAGTTACGAAAAAGGAACATTGTTGTAGAAAGGATTTACTTTTGGAAAAGGAAATTGAAAAAAATGTGAAGGTGCTTATAGCTGAAAATTTCAAAGTCAATGTAGATAAAGCAGATGATTTATATTTGCTAGGTTTGATGCCAAGAGATGTGGTTAAACTTGTATACTTGATTGAGGACAAATATTGTATTCAATTTAGTGAAAATGAATTGACACAAAATAAATTTAATCAGATTACAAATATTATATCAGCTATCAAGCAACATATGAGTAAGTGAAATTATCCTAATTAACAATTAGGCTAATTAATAATATGGAAAGGAGGACTGTGTATATGAAAAAATTAGGCAAAAAGATTTCAGCAGAAGCAGGAACTTTGGTTTCATATGCTTGTAATTGCTGGTGTTATGCTCCTACTTGTGGCTGCACAAATACTACATATGATCAGTCAACAGTAGACTATTCGCAGGAATATGCGAATAATGCACAAAACAATTCCAGAACATTAGTTATCTATATGTAGGTAGATGACGGAATTGGCGTGAGCAGATAGTCTTCATGTTTTGAAGGCTATCTGCTTTTTAGGAAACTATGGAAAGGTTTGATTAGAAATGAATAATCCGTTTATACACTTTTTAGAAACACACAGTGGTATATATTTATTTGATGTTAATACAAATATGATTAGTAAAATAAACCAAAGAATATATAAGTATTTATCTGGGCGTAGCAGGAAAGAAGATTTAGTAGATGAAGATATTCTAATAATTGATAATATGAAAGATATGGGAATGCTTTGTCCTAATAAGATAGAAAAGATTAATCATCCTATGACGGATTTTATTGAGGATATTCTTGAAAATAGTTTGGAAAGACTTACCATTCAAGTAACACAGAATTGTAATTTCAGATGTGAATACTGTGTATATTCGGGAAGCTACTATAACAGGGTACATAATAATAAAAGAATGGACTGGGATACTGCGAAAGCAGCACTGGATTTTTTGGAACAGCATAGTAAAAATTCATCGGAAATAAATGTCAGCTTTTATGGTGGAGAACCTTTATTAGAGATTAGCTTAATCAAACGGTGTGTAGAATATTGTCATGTAAGGTTTAAGAGAAAAAAGGTATCTTTCAATTTGACAACTAACGCTTCATTGTTAAGTGACGATGCTATAGAGTTTTTTGAAAAAGAAAATTTTTTAATTATGATAAGTCTTGATGGTCCGAAGAAAGTCCATGATAAAAATAGAACTTTTGCGGATAAAAAAAGAGGTACATATGAAGTCGTAATTGAAAGAATTGGAAGAATAAAGGAGATTGCGCCGAATTTTTTGAAAAATGTTACATTAAATGCGGTATTGGATGATGAAAATGATTTCGCTTTAATCCATGATTATTTTGCAAACGAACCTGTTATAAAGGATATATTTGTAAGTACCAACTATGTGAATGACACTAATCGAAAAGATAAAATAACTCAAAATAATCAAAAAAATTATATAGAAATATGTAATGAAAAGTTTATTGGATTAATGTATTTGATGAAAAGAGTGACAAAAGATAAAGTTTCAAAATTAGTGGTAAGGGAAGTCTCAGATATTGGTGAAAGAATTGGTAAAAGAACAGTTTCTAAGCAAGTAATACCTGCAATAACTCATCCGGGTGGACCTTGTCTTCCGGGAGTACAAAGACCATTTGTTAATGCGTATGGTAAATTATTTCCTTGTGAAAGAGTAAATGAAACTTGTGATGAGATGTGTATAGGCAATATCTATGATGGATTTGATATAGAGTCAGTAAAGCGATTGCTTAATATAGGGCAGATTACGGCAGAAAGTTGTATGCACTGCTGGGCGTTTAATTTTTGTACCCAGTGTGGAGTAACAGCAGACAATGGAGAAAAAATGGTGCCTGAAGTTAGACTTGCAAAATGTGAAGCTGTTCGTAATCATGTTGATAATTTGCTGAAAGACTATATTGTTCTAAAGGAATGTGGTTGCGATTTTACACAAACTTTATAATGGAGGATTTAAAGGTGAAAGAAAAAGTTATTTTGTTCCCATGTGATAGAGAAATAATATCATTTATGGATTATATTGATTTTGAAGAGTATGAAATAAGCGGATTATGTGTATTAGAGGATTCTAGCGTTGATGTAGAGGTTAAAACTGATATTCCAGTTTTAGATGTGAAAAATATAGATTTTAAGTTATTTGATACGATCATTCTTATTGATGAAACATATCACACACATTCTTTTATAAAAAAGTGTATCGAAAATGGTAAAAAAATAATTGATATAAGAGTAGAAGAAAAAATTGATATTGAAAAGTTGGATGCAATTTCTGAGGAACAAAAAATATGTATTCCTGTGATTTTTGTTGTAGGTATCACATCATATACAGAAAAATTTCATGTACAACTTACATTAAGGAAACATCTATTGGATAGTGGTTATAAAGTAAGTCAAATAGGAAGTAAACAATACAGCAACATATTCGGATTCCATTCGTATCCTTCATTTATGAGCGAAACTATAGATAATACAAAAAAAATACTTCTGTTCAGAAAGTATGTAAAATGTATCGAGCAACAGGAGCAGCCAGACATAATTGTTATTGGAATTCCCGGCGGTATTATGGGAGCTAATAGAAAACATCATTTTGATTTTGGCATAACAGCATATATGGTTTCACATGCAGTGGAACCTGATTATGTTATAATGAATATGCTTTATAATCCAAATTATACAGAGGAACAGTTAGAGGAAATAAATCAAACTTGCATACATAAGTTTAATTGGAGAATAGATAGCTTTCATCTATCCAATTCTTTACTTGATCCGGCAAGTCTAAAGAGTGAAATTTTAAAATTTATAAAAATAGGAGATAAGATGTATCTGCATAAAGTAGAGGGATTGTATGATTTAATGAATCCTATAGATATGGATAAGATGTATGAAGCTATGATTACTAAATTAGCATCATATAATGTTAATCAGATTTTTTGAGGTGTATTATGGATAATGATATTGGAATTGCGATTATAGATAATGGGATAAAGGAGAATCTCTTAAAAAAAGGGGTAGAAAAAAGTATTGTTTTTGATGAAAACGGTATTGGGATAGACGATACAAAAAATATAGATCAACAGCAATTTCAGCATGGAACAAATTGCGCTTTGATACTGGAAAAATATTGTTCAGATTGCCATTTGATTAGCATAAGAATTTTGGATGAGAATGGGAAAGGTGCGATTAAGAGTATTTATCCGGCATTGGAGTGGTGTTGTAAAAATCAAATAAAATTGGTTAATTTTAGTTTTGGAACAGTAGACTTTAGGGAGCGTGAGAAACTAAGAGTCCTGATCAATGAATACACTGCCAAAGGCATTTTTGTTATAGCAGCAACGGCTAATTCGGGCTTCGTATCATATCCGGCTAGTTTTACAAATGTGATTGGTGTAGCAACAACAGGTAGTCCTTTAAGTTATTGCAAAGATTATATGCAAATGGGGATTGATACTGTTGTGCCGTCTGAACATGTAGTTAAAATGTTTGATAAAAAGATTAGAACATCATTGAGTAATAGTTATGCAGCGCCATATGTATGTGCTTTAATTGCAAATAGGCTAAAAACTGATAGTACGCTTAGTATAAAAAAACTAAAGGAATATGCGAAAATGCAAAGCCATATTGAAATAGTTGAGGGAGTATATGAACCGGATTGGGTTTATAAGGCTTATGTAATAGGTGGAAAGAAAACAAGCAGAGCAGACTATTACTTTGAAACGGTTTCAGGTGAGTTTAGTGAAATATGGGAGGAAGTAGATACTGTAATAGCTTTTTCTATAGCTGAACTGGAAAAGATGGAGAAAAAAAATAAGAATGTAATATATCTTGGAAAAGAGGATATTCATAATATAGATGTGCAGGGATTCTTTTGGAGTAGGGAAACTAGGCAGCGTCAGATTTTGAACAATCATTATCGGGGAAATGGTCTTGAGGTTCCAATAGTAGTATTGGCAATCGAAACTACAATAGATAGTTTCTATATACTTACTGAACTAAAGAGGGCTTTTGCCTGTGGTGGCTACAACGCATATACGATAGGAATGGAGCCGGAATGTGTATTGTATGGGTTAGAATATATGCCGGAGCCTGTGGCAGATCATGAAGTATGGAAGAATTTTATAGAGAGCCAGGTCTTTTATAAACAAAGTGATTTGGTTATATGGTGTGTTCCATTGGAAGAAAGAGAGAAATCTTTGAAAGTATATCCTGATTGCGATGTAAAGATTAACCTTTGCAATGAGGGGAAAAATATTTTGGCTAAGTTTGCTTTTGAAGATGAAAAGATTGAGAAAAGTATATCAAAACCGATTGACAGGAATGATATTGAGGAAATATATCATATTATAGAAACGAAACTAACGGAGGATAAAGATGGATAATAAAGAGGCTGTAAAGAGATTACTTTTGTTATTGAGCAGATACAAAAAAACTATAATTGTTATTGTCTGTTGTTTGTTTGTTTCTACGGGATTAAATCTTTGTGTGCCGCTAATCAGCCAGCGGATCATGGATGATGGCTTTATCGGTGGTAATAAGAAATTGCTGATTAAGCTGGTTTTGGCGTCTATGGTAATATACACTATAAATTCGCTTATAGATATAATCAAAGAAAAAAAACGTGTAGACATTTCAGCAAAAATACAGTATTTTCTTTCGGAACAGTCTTTTTCACATCTTATGAAGCTGCGGGTAAATTATTTCAATAATACCAATTATGCGGAAACTCTAAATAATATTAACATGGATATTAACCAGATGACCTCTATTGCTGATAGCAGTGTTTTTTTTGTAATTACGCAGGCGTTTAGCATGGCAGGTGGCATTATCGGATTATTTATCATAGATTTCAGAATGACAATACTGGTACTTTTGTTTATACCTATTAAGTGTGTTGTGATGAAATACTTTGCAAAGAAGCAAAAGCAGATTATGGACGAGTTCATAAAGAGAAATCAGAAATATGCAAGATGGTTTGGGGATACTGTTGGAGGAGTAAGGGAAGTAAAGCTGTTTCATATCTTTGATAAAAAGCATGAGGAATTTGTGCTTAACCAGAATGAAATTATAGAGAAGCAAAAGCAGATGAACATGTTAAGCCAGTGGAATATGATCATAGATAGCATTATGGTACAGTTTCTTTCCACACTGTTATATATATTGGGCGCAAATCTGGTATTTGATTTGCAGCTTTCAGTAGGTAGTGTGTTTGCGTTTATTACATACAGTGCTTATGTAACAGGACCTATATCGGCTATCTTAAATATAGGTTACTTGCTTTCGGGAATTATACCCTCTACAAAAAGATATTATGACTTTATGGCTCTGCAAGAGGAAGATGATAGTGGGACGCTTATTGTACCTGATTTTGGAGAGTTGGTATTAAAGAACATATTTTTTGGATATGAGGTAGATAAGCCAATTCTTGTAGATGTCAATATTGCTTTTCCCAAAGGGAGTAAAACTGCTTTGATTGGTAGAAATGGTTCAGGAAAGACTACTATTATAAATTTACTTACAAGGTTGTATGCTCCAATCAATGGGAAAATATTATTGAATGGAACGGATATTTCAATGATTTCATTGCAGGAATATCGAAATATGGTATCCGTGGTAAGCCAGCAGATATACCTTTTTAATGATACAATAAGAAATAATATCTGCCTGTATAAGCAGGTAGATGATGCTATGATAGAAGAAGCCTGCAAGGACAGCGGACTTGAAGATTTTATAAAAGAGGTTTCTTTAGATTATGTGGTAGGACAGAACGGTGCAATGCTTTCCGGCGGACAGAAACAGAAGATTGCTCTTGCAAGGGCATTGATACATGACAAGCCGATTATTATATTTGATGAAGCTACTTCAAATACAGATGCCTATTCAGAGCAGCAGATTAACGGGCTGCTGAATACAAAGCTGAAAGAAAAAACAGTAATAGTGATAACACATAAGAAAGAGATATTGAGCGAAGTGGATCAAATTGTTGTGCTGAAGGAAGGGGTGGTTGCTGATATAGGGAAATATGATGAATTGATTGGTAAAAATAATGAGTTAAAGATTATGATAGAAAAAGCAGATTGAGTATAGGAAAATCTTTTCAGATTGGCAAGGCAGGGCTAGTCTGAAAAGATTTTTTGCCGTTTTCTGCAAAAAATAGTCCACTTTCTGCAAAAACATTGTTGTTCCAACTTATCTTTGGTATGATGTAATTTGTTGTGCGAAAACACAACATAAACCTAAGAAAAGGATTATTTAGATTACACCTGATAACATATAGCTGTTATTAGGTGTATATTTTTATGCCATAAATTTTGATGATATATTTTTTTAATAGATTTGTATATAGGGGATATATGAAATGGGCAATCCAGTACAATATATTCCTTA
>CAMWHN010000006.1 GCA_947174085.1 uncultured Ruminococcus sp. | reverse complement strand
TATAATAGCCAGCCCAACTCCCAACCCCAACCCTATTCCAGAACCAACTCCCAACCCACACCCAAATCCTAACCCAGACCCAAATCCTAACCCAGACCCAAATCCTAACCCTAGTACGTTAAAAGGCGATTTGAATGCTGACAATGAAGTTTCTATATTAGATATTATAAAACTGCAAAAATATTTGATTTGCAAAGAATCTTTTGACAAAGCAACTTGGGAAAAAGCAGATATGAACAATGATGGAATTGTAAATATTTATGATTTAGCATTACTTAAAAATGCTATTTTAAGAAACAAGTAATTTTCATAAAAAACTGTCTGTTTTAATAACAGGCAGTTTTTTATTTATTTTCTTGTAAAAAATAACAAACAGCAGAATTTTTCAACTCTGCTGTTCTTGCTGATTGGTTAAATTTGTCACCCAGTGATATTTCATATAATGCTTGTAAACTGCGGGAATTTTTACAAATTCGTCAAGCGTTAAAATAAATGCAACAGCGATAACTGGCAAACGCAACACAAATGCGCCTATCATTCCTAATGGCACAACAACCGCCCACAAAGTAACAATATCACAAATCATGCCAAATTTTGTGTCACCTCCAGAAGCAAAAATTCCAGTTATGATTGTAGAATTTAGTGAATTGCCGATAATATAATAACTTGCCATAAATAGCATATATTTTAAATATACCTGTGCTTGTGGATTGAGAGCCGTAATTTTAAGAATCAAAGGCGTTAGAGCTAAAATTACTAAGCCTGAACCAATGCCAATCCAGATAGAAAATCTGACAAAACTACCCCCTGCTTTTTTAGCTTGTTCTAATTCATTTCTGCCAAGCATACCCCCAATAATAATCGCAACACCAGCAGAAATGCCCCAACAAAGACTTGCAATCATACTACGAATAATACTTGCAATTGAATTTGCTGCTGTGGCATCTGTTCCAAGATGTCCCATAATGACAGAATACATTGTAACACCACCGCCCCATCCGAGTTGATTTAATAATAACGGTGTAGTATATTTCCAGTAATCTCTATGCAATTCTGAATTTGAAAAACAGAGCATTTGTTTTAAATTTAATTTCGGACATTTGCCTTGTAACATGACAATTAACACAAATACAACTTCAAAAATATTTGCTAATACAGTTGCCACTCCTGCACCTTTAATACCCATATTTGCACCAAAAATGAAACAAGCATTTAATATAATATTTAATATGACACCAATAGACCCAATGAGAGAACTTAATTTTGCTTTGTCACAAATTTTCATAATACCAAAATAAACATTTGAAAATCCCATTAAAATATAAGACAATGACACGGATCTAAGATAATCTGCACCTAACTGAATTAAATGATGATCCGAAGTAAAAATTTTCATAATTTGTTCTGGCATAAAACAAGTAAATAAGCTAAAAATCAATCCAATCAAAAGCGAATATCGCATAGTAATTGCAAGAATTTCTTCCACAGCATGTTTATTTTTCACCCCCCAATACTGAGAAGCAAGCACATTACAGCCATAAAGAAATCCATTATAAAATAACCAACATACAAAAGCCACTTGTCCTGCGAGTGAAGACGCAGACAAAGAATCTTGGTCTAAAAATCCAAGCATAAATGCATCTGACGCTGTGACAAGCGACGACATCAAATTCTGAAATGCAATAGGCAAGACGATTTTAAATAAATTTTGATATAATTCTTTATCTTGATTTTTTTTAATATTCATCATATTTCCTTTCATAATAAAAACTGCATGACATAAGCCATGCAGTTTATTTATTTTTGAAAACTTAGTCAACTAATTTAATAATTGCCATTTCTGCGGCATCACCACGGCGAGGACCAGTTTTAATAATCTGTGTATAACCGCCCTTGCGTTCCGCATATTTTGGAGAAATTTCGTCAAAAAGCTTTTTTGCTACAGCTTCTTTTGTAATATAAGCAAATACTTGACGTTTGCTATGCAAATCAGTATTTTTGCCTAGTGTAATCATTTTTTCAGCAACACTGCGAACTTCCTTCGCTCTAGTAACAGTAGTTTCCACCTGTCCATTTTCCAACAGGAAAGTCACCATTGCTCTAAGCATAGCCGTTCTATGTGCAGTTGTTCTGCCCAGTTTTCTGCTACCTGGCATTGTTCTTCACTCCTTTTCGCAAACTGAAAAAATAAAATCTTCCAGTTATCTTAAAATCCGCTTTCTTGCAATTAATCTTCTTCGGAAGACAAATCAAAACCCAAAGACTGCAATTTTTCTTTGACTTCATCAAAAGATTTTTTACCAAGATTGCGTACTTTCATCATTTCTTCCTCGGACTTATTAATTAAATCATCTACTGTATTAATACCAGCACGTTTCAGGCAATTAAACGAACGTACTGACAAGTCAAGTTCCTCAATGGTCATCTCAAGGATTTTCTCCTTGCCTTTATCATCTTTTTCAACAAGAACTTCAGGAATACATGTTTCGTCGGACAAATCCACGAACAATTTCAGATGCTCGTTGAGGAGATTGGCTGCCTGTGACAAAGCTTCTTTTGCAGAGATTGTACCATCTGTCCAAACTTCCATTGTCAGCTTGTCATAATCAGTGACCTGTCCGAGACGTGTGTTCTCCACGGTATAGTTCACCTTTAAAACAGGAGTATAAATGCTGTCTACGGCAATTACATCAATTGGCATATCCGTTACCTGCTGTTTATTACGTTCCGCAGACACATAGCCTCTGCCTCTGTCAATTGTAATTTCCATATGAAGCTTCGCATCTTTACCAAGTGTTGCAATATGCATACCCGGATTCAGAATCACTACTTCAGAGTCTGCTTCAATATCACTAGCGGTGATTTCGCATTCACCTTCCGCATCAATCAGAAGCGTTTTAGGACCTTCGCCATAAAGCTTCGCAGTTAGTCCTTTCAAGCTTAGAATAATTTCCGTCACATCTTCTTTTACACCTGGGATTGTAGAAAGCTCATGATGTACACCATCAATTTTGACAAAATTAACTGCTACACCAGGAATAGAAGAAAGCAAAACACGTCTGAGGCTATTGCCAAGGGTTGTGCCGTAGCCACGTTCCAATGGTGACAGAATGAACTTTCCATATTTGCCGTCCAGTCTCAAATCTTCAGGAACAATTTCCGGCTTCTCAATTCTTTCAAGCATATAAACCCTCCTATTTCGTAATTACTTGTGTTTGTAAATCGAAAGCGTCCGCAAGCAATTACATATTACTTGGAGTACAGCTCGACAATCAGGTGTGTTTCTGCTTCGTAGTCAATATCTGACGGATTTGGAAGTCTTGTAACTTTTGCGGAAAAATGGTCTTTATTCGCTTCCAACCAAAGCGGAACGATTCTGCCGCTTGTTTTTTCGATAATACCGGCAGTTTGGTCATTGCCTTTGAATAATGCACTTGTTCTGCTATTTTCACACAGTGCGATTTCATCGCCAACGGATACACGATAAGACGGAATATCTACTTTTTTACCATTTACAGTAAAATGTCCATGTGTAACCAATTGTCTTGCCTCACGTCTTGTAGAAGCAAGCCCCATACGAAAAGCAACGTTATCCAGTCTGGATTCCAGAACTGTGATTAAATTATCACCGGCTTTGCCTTCCATTTTTTCAGCCAATTCAAAATAATGACGGAACGGTTTTTCCATCACACCATAAATAAATTTTAATTTCTGTTTTTCTTTTAACTGAGTACCATATTCAGAAATTTTCTTACGATTAGGACCAGCCTTTTCAAAACGGCTGGATTTTTTATCAATGCCCATGACAGCCGGACTAATGCCCAGATATCTGCATCTTTTCAGAATTGGGTCTTTATTAACAGCCATGTAAAACTACCTCCTCTGCTATTAGACACGTCTTCTTTTAGGCGGACGGCAACCGTTATGCGGAATTGGAGTCACGTCTTTAATCATGCGTACTTCCAGACCGACAGTTTGCAATGCACGGATTGCAGCTTCACGACCGCTTCCCGGACCTTTGACATATACTTCCACGGTTTTCAAACCATGTTCCATAGCAGCCTTTGCCGCTGTTTCAGCAGCAGTTTGTGCTGCAAACGGTGTAGATTTTCTGGAACCACGGAAACCCAGTTCACCGGCACTTGCCCATGAAATTGTATTGCCTTGCGTATCAGAAATTGTTACAATCGTATTATTAAACGTTGACTGAATATGCACAGCACCGTTTTCAATATTCTTGCGCTCTCTGCGGCGACGTATCGTGGTTACTTTTTTACCATTCTTTGCCAAAAGAACTCGCCCTCCTTAATTATTTCTTCTTGTTCGCAATCGTCTTAACTGGACCTTTGCGTGTTCTTGCGTTAGTTTTTGTACGCTGACCTCTTACCGGCAGACCTTTTCTATGACGAACGCCTCTATAGCAACCGATTTCAATCAATCTCTTAATATTCAAAGCGACTTCACGGCGAAGGTCACCTTCTACGGTCAGATTTGCGTCGATATAATCACGCAATTTTGCAACATCTTTTTCTGTCAAATCTTTTACTCTGGTATCTGGATTAATGCCAGTATCTGCCAGAATCTTAGTCGCAGTGGGACGTCCGATGCCATAAATATAAGTCAGACCGATTTCCACTCTTTTTTCCTTTGGCAGGTCAACACCTGAAATTCTTGCCATTAAAAAATTACACCTCCAATGCTGTTAGGGCTTAACCCTGACGCTGTTTGTGCTTAGGATTTTCACAGATAACCATGACTTTTCCCTTGCGTTTAATAACCTTGCACTTCTCGCAAATCGGTTTTACGGAAGGTCTTACTTTCATAAAAATACCTCCTTATTTAGCTCTCCATGTGATACGACCTTTTGTTAAATCATAAGGCGACATTTCAATTTTTACTTTATCACCTGGAACAATGCGAATATAATTCATTCGCAATTTACCGGACACATGTGCCAAAATAACATGCTTATTAGGAAGCTCCACACGAAAATTCGCATTTGGAAGCGCTTCCAGCACAACACCTTCAATTTCAATCAAATCTTCTTTCGACAAATTCGTTCTCCTCCTTGGGACTATTGCTATCCTGATACTGTCTTAACTTATAGCGCAATGCGCTGTTTGTCATGCCGTTCAAATCCCAAACTGTACCAGTTGCACGGACATGTTTTTTATTTTTCCGTTTTGGCTGTTCAAGTTTTCTATGCTTACCATCGGATAAATAAACAAAATTATCATCTAATTTTATAATACTATAAAATTTACCTTGTTCTTTTCCGGCAATCGCACGCACAATCATACCGACCTGTAACTGCATCATATTTTCACTCTGGGTCTGTTAAAATCACAGGACCATTCTGTGTGATTGCAATTGCATGTTCAAAATGCGCTGATAAACTGCCATTTTTAGTTCTGACAGTCCAACCGTCTTTACAAACACGAATGGCATCACCTTTGGCATTAATCATAGGCTCAATACAAATGCACATACCAGCTTGCAAGCGAATGCCTTTTCTGCCTGCCTGTACATAATTCGGCACTTCTGGAGATTCATGCAAATCCCTGCCAATACCATGACCGCAATATTCACGAACAATGCCGTAACCACGGGACGCACAGTAATTTTCAACTGCACCGGAAACTTCATATAATCTTGCACCAATTACAGCTTTAGCAATGCCTTCATAAAGCGAAGCTTTTGTGACATCTAATAATTGCTGTGCTTCTTCTGAAATTCTACCAACAGGAAACGTTGCACAAGTATCGCCATGAAAACCGTTAATATATGCACCTACGTCAATGCTAACAATATCACCAGATTTTAATTTTCTGGAACTGGGAATGCCATGAATGACTTCTTCGTTAACAGAAACACAGGCACTCGCAGGAAATCCGCCATAGCCCAAAAAAGACGGCACTGCACCTTGACTAATAATATAATCATGCACAATTTTGTCAACATCTTTTGTTGTCATGCCAGCTTCAAGAGATTGTCCGGCGAGCTGTAAAGCTCTACCGGCAATTCTCCCAGCAATTCGCATTTTTTCTAAATCTGTCTTAGATTTAATTGTAATACTGCTCATTCAGTTTCAGCCCCCACTGCTTTGAGTGTCAGCTTTTTTGTATCAGCAACTTCTTCCTGTCCGATGACAGTTTCTAATTTGCCTTGTTTTTCGTAATAAGCCTTAATCGGCTCTGTTTCTTTATGATAAGTCTCAAGACGTGAAATAACAGTTTCAGGCTGGTCATCTTTACGAATTACAGTTTTTGCACCGCATTTATCACACACGCCTTCTGTCTGAGAGGGCTTATACTGCACATGATAAGATGCGCCACAACCTTCACAAACTCTTCTGCCGGAAACACGTTGTTTAATTACTTCATCAGGCACGAAAATTTCTACAACTTTGTCAATTCTGACACCCATTGTATCTAATGCTTCTGCCTGTGGAACAGTTCTTGGAAAACCGTCCAGAATAAAACCGTTCTGTGCGTCTTCCTGTGCAATTCTGTCTTTCAGAATACCAATTACAATATCATCTGAAACCAAACCGCCGGCTTCCATAACAGCCTTTGCTTTCAGACCATATTCAGTACCGTTTTTCACAGCTTCACGAAGCATATTGCCTGTAGAAATCTGCGGAATATTTAACGCTTCTGAAATAGCTTCTGCCTGTGTGCCTTTGCCTGCACCCGGCGCACCGAGTAAAATCAGATTCATAATTTGCCCTCCTTATCCTAAGAAGCCCTTGTGATGACGCATCATCAATTGGGATTCCAGAGTTCTTGCTGTTTCCAAAGCAACACTGACAACAATCAAAATTGACGTACCACCCATTGAGAGAGAACGCAAACTACTGTCAAACCAACCTAACGCAATTGGGAAAATTGCAATTAATCCCAAGAATACTGCACCAACAAGTGTGATTTTAGACAGTACTCTATGAATATAATCTGAAGTTGGCTTACCGGGGCGAATACCCGGAATACCGCCGTTGCTTTGACGAAGATTATTTGCAATTGTCACTGGGTCATACTGCATTGCTACGTAGAAATAATTAAATGCAACAATTAAAATTAAATATAATACAGCATAGCCCCAATTTGTTGTCTTGAAAAAATTAACAAAATGGAAATAAACTTTTTGCCAGAAACCAGTTGTATCGTCAATATAATCTACTGGTTTTACAAACATGCTGATAGTAGCCGGCAAAGACATGAATGACATTGCGAAAATAATTGGCATAACACCACTCATGCAGACTTTAATCGGAATATGTGTATTCTGACCGCCATATTGTTTTCTACCTACAACACGTTTGGAATACTGAATTGGAATTTTGCGCTCTGCTTCGTTCATGAATACAATAAATCCAATCATGAAAACAAATACTAATGCAATTACAATATCTACAAAGAAATATTTTGCGTTGTCCATTTTGAACAGACTCCACAGTGTGCCAACATCAGTTGGAAATCTTGCCACAATGCCGGCAAACAACAAAATAGAAATGCCATTGCCAATCCCTTTTTCATTAATTCTATTGCCCATCCAGACAACAAAACTTGCACCTGCTGTAAAACATGCAACAATTACAACTGCAGAGAACCAACCATATGCTCCAGAAGTATAATTTACTGCACCTGCACTGTTTCTAAGTGTTAAATAATACGCAATTGACATGATTAATGCCAGTACAAGTGCTACATAAGACGTAATTTTATTTAACGTCTTGCGTCCTTCTTCGCCTTCTTCCTGCAATCGCTCCAAAGGCGGTAATGCATAAGTCAGTAACTGAATAATAATAGATGCATTAATATACGGCGTGATTGACAACGAAAATACAGTTGCTTTTGACAGCTGTCCACCTGTAAGAATATTTAAATATTCCAGAATATTGCCGTCTGTTGCGTTTGTAGTCATCCATTCTTGCACTGCGGAGAGAGACAAGAACGGAACTGTAATTGCACCGCCGATACGGAAAATAATAACCATGATAAGCGTGTAAATAAATTTTTTTCTAATTTCTGGCACGCTCCATGCATTTTTCAGTGTCTGAAACAATTCAGTTCACCTCAGCTTTCCTGTTCAGCTGTTCCGCCTGCCTTTTCAATCTTCTCAAGCGCAGTTTTAGTAAATTTCGCTGCTTTCACAGTTAATTTAACATTTAATTCACCATCGCCCAGAATTTTTACACCGTCACAAACTTTTTTTACTAAACCGCTGGCACAGAGTAATTCTGTGTCAACAACAGTGCCTTCTGTGAATTTATTTAAATCACCCACATTAACAACTGCGTAATTTTTTGCAAAAATATTATTGAAGCCTCTCTTTGGGATTCTTCTTGCAAGTGGCATTTGACCGCCTTCAAAACCGATTCTGACACCACCGCCGGAACGAGCATTCTGTCCCTTGTGTCCCTTACCTGCGGTTTTGCCGTTACCAGAGCCGTGACCTCTGCCCACACGTTTTACAGGCTTATTAGAATCCGGAGCCGGTACGAGTTCATGAATTTGCATGATAATTGCCCCCTTTCTTATGCTTCTTCTACTTTAATCAAGTGAATTATTTTTTGAATTTTGCCTGCTGTACAAGGATTATCCGGCTGTGTTGTTACATTGCCGATTTTTTTCAAACCCAATGCATGAGCAGTTGCAATCTGGTCTTTCTTACAGCCAATGAGGCTTTTTACAAGTGTAATTTTTTTCATAATATAAACCTCCTCAACCAAGAATTTCCTTAACAGTCTTACCACGTTTTGCAGCAACTTCTTCTGCTGTTGCACAGCCTGTCAATCCTGCAATTGTTGCTCTTACAACATTACAAGGATTATTAGAACGCAAAGACTTTGTTCTAATATCTTTAATGCCTGCAACTTCAATTACGGCACGAACAGGGCCACCGGCGATAACACCAGTACCAGCAGCAGCCGGACGCATTAACACTTCGCCTGCGCCGAACTTACCAACAATTTCATGTGGTATTGTAGTACCTTTTAATGGCACTTTGACCAAATTTTTCTTTGCATCTTCAATGCCTTTACGAATTGCATCTGGAACTTCGCTGGATTTTCCCATACCGAAGCCAACAGTGCCGTTGCCGTCACCGACAACTACCAGAGCAGAAAACTTCATGATACGTCCGCCCTTTACGGTTTTGGATACTCTATTAATATGAACTACTTTTTCAATAAATTCTGTATCCTTTGCCTCAAAATTAGCCAATCGTGTTCCCTCCTCTTTTTAGAAATTCAGACCGTTTTCACGAGCTGATTCAGCAAGTGCCTGCACTCTTCCGTGATACAAATAACCGCCTCTGTCAAATACGACATCTTTAATGCCTTTTTCAATCGCTGTCTTAGCAACTAATTCGCCGACTTTTTTAGCACCTTCGATATTACCGCCATTTGCATCAAAATCTTTTACCATGCTAGATGCACTTGCCAGTGTTACGCCATTGACATCATCAATAATTTGTGCATAAATATGCTTTGCACTACGAAACACACACAGACGTGGAACTTCAGGAGTTCCGGAAATCTTTGTACGCACACGAGCATGTCTTTTCTGACGTGCTTTACTGCTGTCAAATTTTTTAATCATAATAGCCGTACTCCTTTCTTAATTATTTCTTGCCCTTACCGGCTTTGCCCTCTTTGCGAATAATACGCTCACCCATGTAGTGAATACCTTTGCCCTTGTATGGCTCTGGCAGTCTCTTTTCACGGATTTCAGCGGCAAACTGACCGACTTTCTGCTTGTCAATACCTTTAATTACAATCTGGTTCGGCTGTGGAACTTCAATTGCAATTTCATCTGTTTCTGATACAATTACCTGATGGGAAAAACCCAGATTCATGACCAGATTTTTACCTTGCTTTGCCGCACGATAACCAACACCATCAATTTCCAGTGTTTTGCTATAACCATTGACAACGCCCTCAATCATATTATGAATCAAAGTTCTTGTCAGACCATGCAGGCTTCTGTGTTTTTTATCATCAGAAGGACGAGTGACAGTTACTACACTATCTTCTAGCTTAATATTCAACTCTTTAGAAAATTGTTGAGAAAGCTCGCCCTTTGGACCTTTTACTGTTACCAAATTATCTGCTATTTTAATATCCACACCAGCAGGAACAGTAATCGGCATTCTGCCAATTCTTGACATAATCTTACTCCTCCTTACCAGATATATGCGAGCAATTCACCGCCGACATGTAAAGCACGAGCTTTCTTGTCAGTCATAATGCCCTTGGATGTGGAAACGATTGCAATGCCAAGTCCTTTACGAACTTTCGGCATATCCTCACAGCTTGAGTAAATACGCAAGCCCGGTTTAGAAACCCTACGCAGACCGGAAATAACCGGAGTTCTGTCCTCTGTATATTTCAGAGTAACTCTGATAATGCCCTGTTTGCCGTCATCTATAATCTGAAAGCCTTTAATATAACCCTCGTCAGCGAGAATTTGCGTGATAGCTTTCTTCACGTTAGATGCAGGAATATCAACCGTGGCGTGCTTCGCAGTGCTTGCATTACGGATTCTTGTAAGCAAATCTGCGATAGTATCTGAAATTTGCATGCCAAAGACCTCCTTCTATTTTTTACCAGCTTGCTTTCTTAACACCCGGAATTTGACCATCGTTTGCTAATTCTCTGAAGCAAATACGGCAAATGCCATATTTTCTTAAATAAGCATGTGGTCTTCCGCAGATTTTGCATCTGGTGTACGCTCTTGTAGAGTACTTGGGTGTCTTCTGCTGCTTGTTAATCATTGCCTTTTTAGCCATTTTTTGCGCCCCTCCTCTTAATCAGCAAACGGTGCGCCGAGGAGTTTTAACAATTCCTTAGCTTCTTCGTCAGTTTGAGCAGTTGTGATAAAATTAATATCCATACCACGAACTTTATCAATTTTATCATATTCGATTTCAGGGAAAATCAATTGCTCTTTGATACCTGTAGAATAATTTCCACGACCATCAAATGAATTGCCGTTAATTCCTCTGAAATCACGAACACGAGGAAATGCAACGTTGAATAATCTATCAACAAAATCATACATTCTTTCGCCTCTCAGTGTTACTTTTACACCAATTGGCATACCCTCACGCAATTTAAAATTTGCGACAGATTTCTTAGCACGGCAAACAACCGGCTTTTGACCTGTAATCTTTGCAAGATCATTCATGATGGCATCAATGACCTTGGAATTTTCTTTTGCCTCACCAGCACCAACATTAATAACTACTTTATCCAGCTTCGGAATTTGCATCACACTCTGATAGCCGAATTTTTGCATCAATGCAGGAGCAACGGAATTGACATATTGTTCTTTTAATCTTGCCATCTCGATTCTCCTTTACTCGAAAGACTTACCGCACTTTTTGCACACACGGAGTTTCATTTTCTTAACTTTACCGTTGTCCAATGTCTTTTCTTCAAAAGTATGACCAATTCTGGTAGGCTTGCCACATTTCGGGCATACCAACTGTACTTTAGAAGCATAGACAGGTGCTTCTGCCCTAACAATATTACCAGACTGTCCCATAGCCGTTGGTTTCAAATGCTTGGTTACCATGTTAATACCCTCAACAATAACCTTGCCTTCTTTTGGGCTAACCTCAACGACTTTTGCAGTCAAACGACCCTTTTCTTTTTTTTCAGGGTCTTTATACTTGTACTCATCTACACCAGTACGCAAAATAACAGTATCGCCTGTTTTTACATGAAGTTTTGCACTCATTTTGAACCCTCCCTTTACAGTACTTCTGGAGCAAGAGACAAAATCTTCATGTAATCTTTTTCACGAAGTTCTCTCGCAACTGGCCCAAAAATACGAGTTCCTCTTGGGTTTTTGTCTTCTTTGATAATAACGGCAGCATTCTCATCAAAACGAATATAAGTGCCGTCTTCTCTTCTCAAACCCTTGGCACTACGAACGATAACTGCTTTCACAACATCGCCCTTCTTTACCACGCCACCGGGTGTTGCCTTCTTGACGGATGCAACAACAACATCACCAATATTCGCATATCTTCTGCGTGTACCGCCCAATACTCTGATACACATCAGCTCTTTTGCACCGGTGTTGTCTGCAACCTTCAAATAAGTTTGCATCTGAATCATGGATGCTATCTGCTACTGAAATATAAATTACAATAAATTTATATCAAGAAAAATTCCTGTTTCCGCCTGTATGTTCTCACAAGCAGGAACGCCGGCATATTCTTACAAGAATTAAAATAATTAAAACTCCTGCAAATTTCTTTTCTTGAGTAGCCTCTCCTTTCCTCAAAAATTGAAATGTCTTGCCCTTGATTTTAAATCTTGGGACTTTCCGTTATCACAAAAACTTATTTCGCTTTTTCGATAATATTCACAACACGCCATCTCTTGTCTTTAGAAAGCGGACGTGTTTCCATTACTGACACACGGTCACCAATTCTGCACTCATTATTTTCATCATGCGCTTTCAAACGAACTGTACGCTTAATGATTTTTTTATACAACGGGTGCTTTACGTTGTCTACAATTGCAACAACAACGGTTTTATCCATTTTGTCGCTGACAACAAGACCTGTTCTAGTCTTTCTGAGATTTCTTTCAGCCACAGCGTTTTTCCTCCTATCTTACTTTGCGCTTTGTGCAAGTTCTGCCTCACGCAGACAGGTTTTCACACGAGCAATGTCTTTTTTAACAGCCTTTACTTTTGCTGTATTATCCAACTGACTAATTGCAAGTTGGAAGCGGAGTGCAAAAAGCTCTTTCTTGAGGCTGACAAGCTTTTGATTCATCTCCTCGACAGACATCTCTTTGATTTCTGTTGCTTTCATTGTGTGTACTCCCCTCCTTACTCTGCTACTGATTCAGTTTCTTTGACAATAAACTTGCACTTGATAGGCAGTTTGTGCATTGCCAAACGCATTGCTTCTCTTGCGGTTTCTTCCGGAACGCCTTTGATTTCAAATAATACTCTACCGGGTTTTACAACAGCAACCCAATATTCTGGAGAACCTTTACCAGAACCCATTCGAGTTTCAGCAGGCTTTTCCGTAATTGGCTTATCAGGGAAAATTTTAATCCAAACCTGACCGCCTCTTTTGATATATCTTGTCATAGCGATACGAGCAGACTCAATCTGATTAGAAGTAATCCAAGCAGGTTCGAGTGCTTGCAAACCGAAATCACCGTAACTAACTTTATTGCCTCTATAGGCTTTACCAGTCAGACGACCTCTATGAACTCTACGATATTTCACTCTTTTTGGAAGTAACATCTTATTTCGTACCTCCTTCTTTTCTAGCGTTACGAGCATTATTATTGCCACGTCTTTCACCACGGAAATTATTATTTCTGCGGTCATCACGCTTTCTGTCGTTTCTGTTATCTCTGCGCTTTCTTTCGGTTCTTTCTCTTGTTGCCATAGCCTTAGCAGCATCGCCCTTGAGAACTTCACCCTTATAAATCCAGACTTTTACGCCCAGTTTTCCATAAGTTGTATCAGCTTCTGCAAAGCCATAATCAATATCGGCTCTGATAGTCTGCAACGGAATTGTTCCTTCATGATAGCTTTCAGAACGAGCAATTTCTGCACCGGCTAATCTACCGGAAACCATAACTTTAATGCCCTTTGCATTTAATCTCATGGCTCTGCTAATAGACTGCTTCATGGCACGTCTGAAAGAAACACGTTCTTCCAAATCATGTGCAATTTTTTCAGAAACTAACTGCGCATCTAAATCAGGCTGTTTAATTTCAAGAATATTAATTGCAACCTGCTTTTTCATCATTTTTTCCAGTTTTGCTCTCAGCTTTTCGATTTCCGTACCGCCTTTGCCGATTACCAAACCCGGTTTTGCACAATGAATATGAATTCTCACTTTGTCTTCTGCAAAGCGTTCAATTTCCACACGAGGCACACCCATAGGCTTCAGCACTTTCAGGATATAATTTCTGATATTATAATCTTCTACCAGCATATCACCGAAGTCAGCCTTTTTCGCATACCAGCGGGAATCCCAGTCTTTAATCACACCAACACGGAGACCGTGTGGATTAACTTTCTGGCCCATTCACTTAACCTGCTACTTAACATATCAATCAATTTATGATTCATATCAAGAAAATTTTCCGCATAAATTATAATAATTATAATTTATTTATTTTCTTGAGTAGCCTCTCCTTTCTCAAAAATTAATCAAATTGCTTGTAAAATGCAAGCATATCCCACGGAGAAATTAGTCTTCCTGCTCTTTCACTACAACAGTGATATGAGAAGTTCTTTTCAGAATCCGGTAAGCTCTGCCCTGCGCTCTTGGCATTACACGTTTCATAATAGGGCCGGGCGTTACATAGCATTCAGAAACATAAAGATTATCTTTATTCATGCTATGATTATTGTCTGCATTTGCAATAGCGGACTTCAAAAGCTTTTCCAGAATTGGACTTGCTGCCTTAGGTGTGAGGCGAAGCGTAGCCAATGCTTTTTCTGTAGACTGATTTCTGATTAAGTCCAGAACAATTTGCACCTTTCTAGGAGAAATACGGACATTACTCAGAGTTGCTTTAGCTTCCATGTTAAATCCTCCTTCCGCTATTACTTCTTGCCGTTATTAGATGTCTTAGAACCGGCATGACCTTTAAAAGTTCTTGTCGGTGCAAACTCACCCAGTTTATGACCAACCATATCTTCTGTTACATAAACCGGAACATGTTTTCTGCCGTCATGCACTGCAAACGTATGTCCAACAAAATCCGGAAAAATTGTGGAAGAACGGCTCCAAGTCTTGAGTACTTTCTTTTCTCCTGCCTCGTTCATGGCAATGACTCTCTTGAGGAGAACTTCCTGCACATAAGGACCTTTTTTGATACTTCTGCTCATTATAAGTTCCTCCTTTCCGATTACTTGCCGTTACGGCGTTTTACGATATATTTATCCGTGCGGTTGTGTTTTTTTCTGGTCTTGTAACCCAAAGCAGGCTTGCCCCAAGGTGTAACAGGTCCAGGACGACCAACAGGAGATTTACCTTCACCACCGCCATGAGGGTGGTCGCAAGGGTTCATAACAGAACCACGAACAGTAGGTCTCCAACCCATATGGCGTTTTCTACCAGCCTTACCGTAATTCACATTCTCATGGTCAATATTAGAAACCTGACCAATAGAAGCTTTGCAATTAATCGGCACTTTTCTCATTTCGCCACTAGGCAAACGAACCAATGCATAACCGCCTTCTTTGCCCATTAACTGTGCCATATTGCCGGCACTTCTAACAAGCTGTGCGCCTTTGCCCGGATAAAGCTCAATTGCATGAATAAACGTACCAACTGGAATATCAACTAATTTTAATGCATTACCAGCTTTAATATCAGCGTCCGCACCTGCACGAACAACATCGCCGACTTTTAAGCCATGAGGTGCGAGAATATAACGCTTTTCGCCGTCCTCATACTGTACTAATGCAATAAATGCACTTCTGTTTGGGTCATATTCCAAAGTCAGAACCTTTGCGTCCATTGCTTCCTTGTCACGCTTGAAGTCAATTACACGATATTTTCTTCTATTGCCGCCGCCTCTGTGACGGACTGTAATACGACCATAGCTGTTTCTGCCGCTTTTCTTTTTCAGCGGTTCAAGCAGACTTTTTTCCGGAGCGTCTTTGCTTAATACAGAATAATCTGTTACTGTCATCTGACGTCTGGAAGGAGAAGTCGGCTTATAGCTCTTGATTGCCATTTATTTCACTCCTTAATAAAATGCTTTTTGCGGGAGCAACTCCCATACATACCTGAAAAATACTACAAATTTATATTAATTAAGATTAATACATGCCGTCAAAAAATTCGATTGTACCTTTCTTTCTGTCGGCTTTCTTTGTACCTTTTTCATTTACAGGCTCTGTATTAATTGTCACAACAGCTTTCTTGTAAGAAGCTGTTTTGCCAACAAATCTGCCTACTCTTTTCTGTTTGCCACGGCAATTCACTGTATTTACTTTCAGAACTTCTACATTGAAAAGCTCTTCTACAGCGTCTTTAATTTCCAGTTTATTCGCATCTTTCGCAACTTGGAACGTATATTTACCGTTTGGCAGACCGTCCATACTTTGTTCTGTAATAATCGGTCTGATAATAATATCTTGTGGTGCTTTCATCATGCGTAAACCTCCTCAATTTTTGCAATGGCATTCTTTGCAACGATAAATTTACCGCCGTTCAGAATATCATAAACATTCAAAGTACCGACATGTGTTGTTTTCACACCAGAGATATTTGATGCACTCTTATAAACTTTTGCATCTGCATCAGCTGTTACAATCAATGCTTTTTTCTCAACGCCAAGAGCTTTGAGCATTGCTACGATTGTTTTCGTCTTGTACTCGTCCATTGTGAGTGTATCAAGAACAATCAAATTGCCCTCTTGTACTTTTGTAGAGAGTGCGGACTTCATTGCCAATCTGCGAACTTTTTTATTCAGAGAATATCTATAGCTTCTTGGTTTAGGACCAATTGCCACACCACCATGTCTCCACTGGGGAGCTCTAATAGAACCCTGTCTTGCATTGCCCGTACCTTTTTGACGCCAAGGCTTTCTGCCACCGCCACTTACTTCCGTACGTGTCAAAGTAGATTGTGTACCTTGACGCTGATTTGCAAGATAATTTACGACTGCCATATGCATAACAGCTACATTTGGTTCAATGCCAAATACGCTGTCAGCAAGTTCTGTAGAAGAAACTTCACTGCCGGACATATCAAATACTTTTACAGTTGCCATTTTTCAGCTCCTCCTTTCTTATGCTTTTACACTGTCAACGATTGTTACAATGCCACCTTTAGGACCTGGGATAGCACCTTTAATCGCAATCAGATTATTTTCAGCATCTACTTTTATAATTTCAAGATTCTGCACAGTTACTTTTTCAGCACCCATATGACCTGCCATACCCTTGCCCTTATAAATTCTGGACGGGGAAGAACAAGCACCCATAGAACCAGCCTGTCTATGAACAGGACCTGTACCGTGAGTTTCCTTTAATCTATGCTGATTATGACGCTTGATAGCACCCTGAAATCCTTTACCTTTGCTTGTACCGGAAACATCTACAATATCACCAACTGCGAATACATCAGCCTTTACCAGACTACCTGCTTCGAGTGTAGAATTTTCCAGTTTAAATTCTTTCAGAGTTTTCTTGTAACCGGCATTTGCTTTATCAAAATGCCCTTTGTCAGGCTTGTTCACTCTGTTAGCTTTTTTATCGCCAAAACCGAGCTGAACAGCGGAATAGCCATCATTTTCGACTGTTTTCACTTGTACAACTTGACAAGGACCAGCCTCTACGACAGTTACCGGAATGACTTTGCCATTTTCATCAAAAATCTGTGTCATACCGATTTTTTTGCCGATGATACCTTTTTGCATATTTTTTCCTCCTTTATGGTTATTGGTCGGAAATGTCCGACATGACCTGATTGTTATGCAATATTTGCAACACAATCGGGAATACAGGGATTACTTGACTTCCATTACAATGTCAACACCTGCTGGCAACTCCAATTTACGAAGTGCATCAGCCGTCTTTTCAGTTGGACGGATTACATCAATCAAACGCTTATGTGTACGCTGTTCAAACTGTTCACGACTATCTTTGTACTTGTGTACCGCACGAAGAATCGTTACAATTTCCTTTTCTGTTGGCAACGGAATAGGTCCGGAAACGCTTGCGCCACTTCTTTTAGCTGCTTCTACAATCTTAACTGCCGCTGCGTCTACTGTAGCGTGTTCATAGCCTTTGATTTTGATTCTGATTTTTTCGCTTACTGCCATTTTTTTCGCCTCCTTAAAATAATTCAATAATGGGGGCGCAGTTTTTTAGGAATTACGGTAAAATTTCTTTCCACTTATCCAAGCGTTTCATTCCGCACTTGATACAAAAAACCGAAATCTCATTGGACAAGATTCCGGAAGAAAACACACAGCCAGACCTAACAGACAGCAAAAGACCTGTCCATTTTCGTCACACAAAAAAGTAATTTTTTAAAATTACTTATCCGACTGCACCTACCGTGTCATCATTCCTTGCCGTTCAGTTCCTGACTGAACATACTCCACGAAAATTACCTGACATACCGCCAGCAACCTTTCGCTTCTGCGCATATTTTATCCAATTTATCTGGACTTTCCCTATTATAGCACGCTTTCTCAAATATGTCAATATAAAACCAAGTAAATTTTCTGTTAATAAGATTAGTATTATTAATTATTAGTTTCTATAACTTGAATCCTACAAATATAAAAAATCACTAAATTTGTATAGAAGCTACTTGACAGTGCATATACAAATATGGTATAATAAATACAGAAAGGAGTGTGATTCTAATGACACAAATAAATTTTCGTATTGAAGAAGATGTAAAATTAAATGCCGAAAAGGCACTCAAAGAAATGGGACTTAATATGTCAACTGCTATTACCATGTTCTTAGTCAAAGTTGGCAGAGAAAAACGTATTCCATTTGAAATCAATGCAGACCCGTTCTATAGTGCTGAAAATATTGCAGAACTAGAAAGAAGGGTTACAAACATTCAAAATGGCACAAGTACCTTAAAAGAACATGATTTAATTGAGGTTGACAACGAATGAAAAAAGTTTGGCATGACGAAGCGTGGGAAGAATATTTATATTGGCAAACACAAGATAAAAAAACATTGAAAAAAATCAACAGGCTATTAACTGACATAGACCGAAATGGCTATAATTGCGCCGGAAAAATTGAACCTTTAAAACACAAACTTTCTGGATATTGGAGTGTAAGAATTGATGAACAAAACCGCATTGTATTTAGAATCAGTGGTGAACAATTAGAAATTCTGCAATGTGGTTCTCACTATGATGATAAGTAATTCAAAAAAAACTGTTCTGAATCACAGAGCAGTTTTTTTCGTGAATAAAATTATTATTATTGATTATTCTATTTTCTATTTATTAATTCTGTCAATGTTTTAGGCATGAAATTATTTACATCTACACCGGCATTGAATGCATTTTCAAAATTTTCTTGTGTTAGAATTTGATTCGCAAAATTATTACTATTATGAATGTGTCCGTACACATGATAAGTATCACGAAAATAACCGTCCCATTCTAAAATAGGATAATGAAATAAAATCACTTTTCTATTTTCATCTTGTATAGATAAATAATTATCAATGGATTCAAATAAATTCCGAAATCTTTCTCTTTTTAAAAATCCTCTGTCATGATTGCCAATTATCAAATGCTTTTTGCCGTGCAAATTTTTTATATACAGCTCCGTTTCTTCATTAAATTTCAAGCATACATCACCGATAATATAAACATCATCATGTTCAGTTACAACTTGATTCCAATTTTCAGAAATTACCTGATGCATAATTTCTAAATTCTCAAAAGGTCTGTTGCACATACAGATAATATTCTTATGATGTAAATGCAAATCTGCCGTATAAAAAATCATTCTTTCTCTTTCCTTTCTAGTAATATACGCATATCTTCCGGAATCGGCGCAATAATTTTATGATATTTTTTATATTTATCTAAATAATGAAACTCTCCACAATGTAATGCTTGTCTGTTGATATCTTCCATACAACCACCATATAATTCATCTCCGGCAAGCGAACACCCAACAGAAGCCATATGTACTCGAATTTGATGGGTTCTGCCTGTCTCCAGAATTAATTGCAAGAAGCAATATTTTTCTGTTCTCTGCAATGTCTGAAAATGTGTCACAGCCGGCTTGCCTGAATCTGCAATACATCTTTCAATTACAGAATTAGATTTCCTGTCAATTGGCTTGTTAATGACTCCAGAATCAAGCAAATTGCCTGTTACGACAGCATAATATATTTTTTTAATATTTTTGTGTAAATAACTAGCGGACAAGGCATGTTTTGCAACAGCAACTAAACCCGAAGTATCTTTATCCAGTCTATTTACAGGTCTAAATGTCAATTCTGGAAACTGACTAGCAAAAGCATTTCCTAACGTATCATCATAATGCCTTTGACTAGGGTGTACAGGCATTCCGGCTGGCTTGTTAAATACTAGCAAATCTTCATCTTCAAAAATTAAATCTATTTGCAAATTAGGATTCGCTTGTAATATTTTATTATCTTGAAAATGCAATATAATTTCTTGTCCGAAACTAATAATATCAATACTTCTGGCAAGTTTTCCCTGAATCGTAATGCCATTTTTTATATGCTTTAATTTAGTTAATTGCCGTTTAGACAGCTTACAATCTTGGCATAGAAATTCTTCAACTGTGCAAGGCTCTTTCCTGTTCATGAGAAATACTAAATCTGCCATGAAAACCCCCTGTTTTTAGAAATTTTTATATTAAAAATATAATTCTATTTAATTATTTTAATGTGCCTCCTGCATAACTTCCTGTTCTTGCAAATATTCCCGAATGCGAATTTGCAGGAATAATACTAGCATAGTGATTTGATTCGGCAAAAATAAATTTGATACTAGAATTAAAAATAATTTGCCATATTGCTTATCTAATAATTTTCTTGATAGAGAGATTGCTTGCAATACAGAACGATTTGGCTTTTCTAAAAATAAAAACGGTGTCGCAAATAAGCTAATTAAAAATTTAATATAATAAATTGCTGTCCAGATACAAATTGCAATGCTCTGCACGGTAGCAAATAGCCATAAACCAGCATCTTCTTGCAAAGTGCATTTCTGAAATGTATAGACTGTCAGAATACAAGCCGACACAAACGGAATTAAAATTAGAAATTTAATTAATTCAATCACACCAAAAAAGCGCATACTATGCCAAAAAAAATATCTATCTTGAAACACATGTAATTTTTTTTTTCCGAATCCTAATAGCCAATTAAACCAACTGCAAACACTGCAAAATACAGGAATTAACACACAGAAACATAACAGCTCCCATAAAAAAGCAAATAGCACCCAAAGCTGAATTTTTCCAAAAAACAATTCACTTGTTGTCGTAGGTGTTAATTTTAATAATAAGCCGGATAATATATCTGGAATTAATTTCATAACCAGCCAAATCATAGGGCAAAGCCAAGCCATGCCCCAAGCTGTTTTATGATATTTATTTACTGACGCTTTTGTAAACTGATGTAATTCCTGCATTCTCATAAATAACTGCCCCTTGCTATTAAATTATAAATTATGTAGCAATTAATTTCTGGAATATGGCGTTATGCCTAGAATTTCAAAAGCCTGTGCTGTCTGCCACATTTGCGCTGTTAATAATACTTCAAAACCCTCGCCGGCTTCACAGTGCAATTCTTTTGGAGAAATCTTCGGCAAGCCAAAACAGGCAAGTAAATTGCTGATTACTCCAGCATGTGTAATTACGGCACAGTGTGATAAATCATGTTCCATCATATCCATTAAAATTCTATAAACAGCACGATAACTTCTGATACATAATTCTTCCACACTTTCACCTTCTGGCGGTCTGATATCTGGTGAACCGCCTTTTAGCCAAGTTCTATAATCTTCTTGTCCGATTAATTCCAAAGCAGATTTGCCCTCAAATTTACCGAAATTCAATTCTCGTAAATCTTCAATTAAATATAATGGCACTTCTGGGAATAAAATTTCTGCTGTTTCCGTACATCTTAACAACGGACTGCTATAAACTCTTTGTACCCTTGGATATTCGTATAAATCCATTTTTCCGCTTAATTCCACAGCACCTTTGTCTGATAACGGAAAATCTGTACTGCCAATATAAATTCCTTCTTCATTGGCTTTTGTTTTGCCATGGCGATAAAAACTCAAATGATAACCTTTCATAATAATAAAGCTCCTAACTTGCATTTTGTAATTTTACCAAAAAATAATAATTTTAAAATTTATTTTTTGTCACTCTTGATTTTTTACACAAGATTTTACAGAAAAAATTTAAAAATTTCCACGAATCAGCCACTTTACAAATAGTATAATTTGTAATATAATAATAATATCACATGTGAATATTTATTTTTCATGAGAGGAGTCAAAAACCATGAATTCTGATTTTCCACGCATTATTGCCTTACAGCGCAAAGAAAGACAAATCAGTCAAAAACAAGCAGCCGCTGATTTAGGTATTTCACAAGCCTTACTTTCCCACTATGAGAAAGGCATTCGTGAATGTGGGTTAGATTTTCTAGTAAAAATTGCAGATTATTATAACGTTTCCTGTGATTATCTGTTGGGACGTACACCAGAACCGGAGGGGAAAATTATTTCTGTCGAAGATATTCCGGAAGATGATGGCAATAATAGCATGCCTAGCCCTGAAGTTGTGGCATTTAACCGTAAAATCGTTAATAATTCTATTAGTTTATTATATTCTCTGGCACAGAAAACAAATAGCATTACTCTGATTAGAGAAATTTCTGCCTATTTAATGCTGAATATTTATAAAATATTCCGTATTATTTATAATGCCAATCCGCATAACGACCAGAAATTATTTTCTGTTCCGAAAGTCGTTGCCAATGACGATGCAAGTGCCATTGTCAGCATGAGTGAAGCAAATATTAAAGCTGCCTCGTGTGGCATTCCCATCGGAGAAAATGACTTTGTAGAAGATACAGAAGTATTATATTTAACTACTTCTATTTTGTCCAAAACATATCCAGAATATTCCGCATCTTTGCTGAATTTAATTAAAATCAGTGAAGACAGCATTCATAAAAAGCGTAATGCATAATTATTCTAACATATTTTGCAGAAAAAAGCAAGCAGTCCAGCAAGATTTTCTTACTGGACTGCATTTCTTATTTCATGATAACATTATTTTTTTAATCAGCACAAAATCATAAATATTTACAATACTATCTTGAGAAACGTCCGCACGCAAATAATCTTCTTTGGTAAAAGAAACTTTGCCGATTAAATATTTTCTTAATAAAATTAAATCCTGTACCGAAAGCATGCCATTATTATCAATATCACCATAAAGAACGGTACAAATTAATTCTGTAGTAGTTGTAGTGCTAGTTGCTGTTGTACTAGTTGTTGTTGTACTAGTTGTTGTAGTGCTAGTTGTTGTGGTGCTAGTTGTTGTAGTACTAGTTGTTGTAGTACTAGTTGTTGTAGTACTAGTTGTTGTAGTACTAGTTGCTGTTGTACTAGTTGTCGTGCTAGTTGTCGTTGTACTAGTAGTTGTTGTAAGTTTTGTTGTAGTGCTAGTAGTTTCTTCTGGAATTTCTTCCCATAATTCATAGCTATATATCTTAGGTTCAGTCGAACAAGAAGTAGAAACTTGATAATATAATTTATTTCCCTCTGCATACATGCCATAAATATAACCCTCTTGTTTCTGTTCTTCGTCCAGACCAAATAACCATGTGACACCGCCGTCTTTCCATGCAAACACATCTGTCGGCGTTGTATAATATAAAATATTATTTACAACAACTGGTGTAATAAATGTTCCGGAATAATAATAATTTTCTTTATCAAATACATACCATCTTGCCCATTTTGCATCAAGTGAATTAATATGCGTAATTTCTGAAACACCTGTTTCAGCATCAAAATCACATAAATCAAACCATGCAGTTGTTTCGTCCTGTTCTGCATCACAATGAATCACAAACCATTGATTCTGATAATACTGAATTGCAGAATTACAGTTATTCCAGAAGCCATTGCTATATAAATCTGAAATATTCAAATCAAAAACAGATGTCCCTGTTGTCAATTGCCAGTCTGTAGAATCATGACTATTTTCTGTTAATTCTTCATTTGTTTTTAAAAAATTTCTATGATATACAAGTCCAGCATGCTGATAATAAGCATCGTCCCAAGTAGTATCCACATGATACCATGCATGATTGATATATAATAAATTCCATGCATGTGAAAGCCCATTACTTTCCACCATAGCAGACTGTACACCCACACGCTGTAATAAAATATTATATAACCATGCATAGCCCTCACAAACAGCCATGTTTTTTTTCAGCATGCCATAAGCAGTATGTTGCAATTCTGTATCCACAGAATCCGTATAATTTGTATAATCATAATCATAATGCACAGCAATATAATCATGCAAATACAATGCTTTTTCAGCGTCTGACCAGTTTTCATTTACACCAGAAACAATTTCATCAATTTTTTCCATCATATTTTGATAAACAGTATGATAATTATCATTATTTTCCAGATAATTTGGCTTAATGCGAATCAGACCAGTATTAGAAACCTGATAAGTAACTACTCGGCGAGAAGTTAAAATACCGATATCCCAAGTAGAAACGATTGTTCTGTAAATATTCATAATTTCTTGAATCCTGTCTAAACTAAAATTTTTCACACCAACATCAATCATCACTGCTTCTTCATGATTGGCAATACATTGATAAATTTCCGTTGCAATTTCCTGTGTTTCTTCTAAATTCAGGCTTCCGACAGCTCCTAAATAAGAAAAATCAGGTATTGTATTTACTTCTGCATGCACTGGACACAAAGCAACTTGCATACTTGATAAACATAATGCAAGTGATACGGCACAAGTTTTTAAAAATTTTCGCATAACAATCACTCCTGTTCTAAATTTCTTATATATTTTAATTTTAGCATTTTTAAGTAAATTTGTCAATATTAAAAAAGCCATTCTGGTCATTTTTATCAGAATGGCTTAATTTATTTAATTTTTAATTTTTTCCTTTGCCTTTTCGGCAAGCAAATCT